>JAYUFL010000091.1:0-14397 GCA_043738745.1 Bacteroidota bacterium | reverse complement strand
CTTTTTTAATCTCGTCGCTCATTTTTATTGTTGTATAATGTATTTTTAGTGTAACACGCAAATATATATAATTGCAACCTTTTTAATCAATAATATTAATAATTAGAACTTTAAGTTATTAACAATTGTTGATAGGGTATGTAGATTGTTTGAAAATATTTTTTTATTAAGATAGTTATGTTTTTAGAGAATTTCATTTAATACTTTTTAAAAAACTCAAAATCATTATTTTATATAAATGCAAGTAATTAAAAAATAGTACTAAATTTTATCTAAAAAACAAACATCGCTCGTTCGCCCATCATTTCGTTAACTTCATCGGCAACGGATTCGATAACGGCTTCGTTTGTGTGGTTCATTAAAACTTTATCAATCATAATAACAATTGCTTCCATATCATCTTCTACCAAGCCACGAGTTGTGATTGCTGGTGTTCCAATTCTGATTCCTGAAGTTACAAATGGCGATTTATCATCAAATGGAACCATATTTTTATTAACTGTAATTTCGGCTTTTACTAATGCGTTTTCGGCTTCTTTACCAGTAATACCTTTGTTTCGTAAGTCAATCAACATCATGTGATTGTCTGTTCCGCCAGAAATTAAATCATATCCACGATCCATAAATGCTTTTGCCATTGCTTTAGCATTTTTTTGAACTTGCATCGAATAATGAAAAAATTCATCGCTCAAACATTCGCCAAACGCTACTGCTTTTGCAGCAATAATGTGCATTAATGGTCCTCCTTGATTTCCAGGAAAAACGGCTAAATCTAATAACGAAGACATCATTCTGATTTCGCCTTTTGGAGTTTTCAAACCAAACGGATTTTCGAAATCTTTACCCATCATAATTAATCCGCCACGAGGTCCACGCAAAGTTTTGTGCGTTGTTGTTGTAACTATATGACAATGAGGCATTGGATCATTCATTAAACCTTTGGCAATCAATCCCGATGGATGCGAAATATCTGCTAATAATAAAGCTCCAACCGAATCTGCAATTTTACGGAAACGCTCAAAATCCATATCACGACAATAAGCAGATGCTCCTGCGATAATCATTTTTGGCATTTCACGTGTTGCAATTTCTTGAATTTTATCATAATCAAACCGCCCAGTTTCTTTTTCTACGCCATAAAAAACAGGATTGTATAAACGACCAGAAAAATTTACAGGCGAACCGTGCGTTAAATGTCCACCGTGCGATAAATCGAATCCTAAAATTTTGTCTCCGACCTTCAAACAAGCGTGGTAAACTGCTGTATTTGCTTGAGAACCTGAGTGTGGCTGTACATTTGCATATTCGGCTCCAAACAATTCTTTGGCGCGATCAATAGCAATTTGCTCGACAACATCAACAACTTCGCAACCACCGTAATAACGTTTTCCAGGATAACCTTCGGCGTATTTGTTGGTCAAACAAGAACCAGCAGCTTCCATGACTTGGTCGCTAACAAAGTTTTCTGATGCTATAAGTTCAATGCCGTGAATTTGACGGTCTTGCTCTTCATTAATAAGGTCGAAAATTATTGAGTCGTGTTGCATTTTGATTTATTTTTAAATTCGATTACAAAAATACAAAAAAACGTTTGGATAATAATCAGATTATAATATATTTGATAAATGAATTTTCAACAACTAATCAACATCTAAAATGCCAATATCCGCCAATAATACTTCTAGAAAATCGTGGTTAGAAGTCGCTCCAAATTCTGATTTTCCGATTCAAAATATTCCTTTCGGAGTTTTTTTAACAAAAGAAAACATCGTAACTGTCGGTACGAGAATTGGAGATTTTGCTATCGATTTGGGTGCTTTGCAACAACTAAATTATTTTGAGGGCATCGAATTGACCGACGATATGTTTATGCAAGACACGTTAAACGACTTTATATCAGACGGAAAAAAAACGTGGAGATTGGTCAGAAACAGAATTGCCGATATTTTTGATATAGAAAATGCTAAACTTCGAGACAATAAAAAACAACGCAACATTGTTATCTTTAATATTAATGAAGTCGAAATGCAATTGCCTGTTTTGATAGGCGATTATACCGATTTTTATTCCAGTAAAGAACACGCAACAAATGTAGGGAAAATGTTCAGAGATCCAGAAAATGCTCTTTTGCCAAACTGGTTGCATATTCCAGTTGGTTATCACGGACGCAGTTCAACGATTGTTCCCTCTGGAATTCCAGTTCACAGACCGATGGGACAATTAATGACGGACGGAGCAACTTCACCTGTTTTTGGACCTTCACGATTGATTGATTTTGAACTCGAAACCGCTTTCATTACCACAGATGCAAATGTTATGGGCGAAAATGTACCAGTTCACGAAGCCGAAGATTATATTTTTGGAATGGTTTTATTGAACGATTGGAGTGCTCGTGATATTCAAAAATGGGAATATGTACCACTTGGTCCATTTTTAGGTAAGAATTTTGCAACTTCAATTTCGCCTTGGATTGTAACTATAGATGCACTAGAACCTTTTAGAACAAAAAGTCCAAACCAAGACCCTACACCTCTACCCTATTTACAACAAAAAGGAAAACATACATTTGATATTAATCTTGAAGTTGCTATTGCACCTGAAAATGTTGAACCTACAGTTGTTTCAAAATCGAATTTTAAGTATTTATATTGGTCTATGGCGCAGCAATTAGCACATCATACTAGTAATGGTTGTCGCGTAAATTCTGGCGATATGATGGGTTCAGGTACAATTTCTGGCGCAAAACCCGACAGTTTTGGTTCTATGTTAGAATTGACTTGGTCAGGTAAAAATCCAATTAAATTGAATGATGGTACTGATCGAAAATTTATCAATGATAATGACACTGTTATTATGACTGGTTTTTGTAAGAATAAGGAAGTTCGAATTGGTTTTGGAGAGGTTTCAAGCAAATTGTTGCCGCCGTTTGTGAGGAAATAAAGATTTTAGATTGCAGATTTCAGGTTGCAAAATTAAAATACTTTAAAACTCTAGGTCAAAAATTAAAAAATTGAGTTTAGAGGTATAGATAAATTAAAAAAATTAAACTTTGGCTTGACTTTTGGTTTAAGAAATAAATAACAAACTAAAAATCAATCTAAACTCAAAACTTATGAAGAAATTCTTACTTTTTACTACCGCAATCTTAATAATTATATCTTGTGCAACCAAACAAATTCAAGGTGCAATTAGTTCTGGAAATTATGATGATGCTATTGCAAATGCAGTTTCTAATTTGCAAAACAACAAAGACAAAAAACGCAAACAAGACTATATTTACTTGCTCGAAGAAGCATTTGCTAAGGCTAAAGAACGTGATTTAAGTGCAATTGATGCTTTTACAAAAGATACAAACCCATCAAATCTAGAGAAAGTTTACAATCTTTATAATCAATTAAATGCCAGACAAGAACAAATTCGTCCGCTTTTGCCATTGTTTTTAATGAAAGAAAATCGAAATGCAAATTTTCCATTTGATAATTATACAGTCCAAATTATCAATTCAAAAAATGCTTTATCAAAATATTTATATGACAATTCGAAAGCACTTTTGGTTGCAAAAGACAAAATGACTATTCGTCGAGCATTTGACGATTTGGCTTATTTAGATAAAATAAATCCGGGTTACAAAGATGTTCAAAATCTTATGAAAGATGCCAAATTAAGAGGTACAGATTATGTAAATGTTTACACAAAAAACGAAACCAATATGGTCATTCCGAATCGTTTGCAAAATGATTTACTTGATTTTAGTACATTTGGATTAGATGATAAATGGACAGTATATCACAGTAACAAGATAAAAGATGTAAAATATGATTTTGGTTTGATTGTTAACTTCCGACAAATAAATATTTCGCCAGAACAAGTCAAAGAAAAAGAATTTGTTAAAGAAAAACAAATAAAAGACGGCACAAAACCACTTTTGGACGCCAACGGAAAACAAGTTCGCGACGATAAAGGAAATCCTGTAAATGTTGATAATATGAAAACAATTCGGGTCAGCATATACGAATACCGACAATTCAAAACCGTTCAAGTTACTGCCAAAGTCGATTATATAGATTTTAAAACAAATCAGTTAATTGATACTTATCCGCTGGCAAGCGAATATACTTTCGAGAATATTTATTCCACTTTTAATGGAGATAGGAATGCTTGCGAACAAGACTATTTTAAGTTTTTTGACCGTCGAGCAGTTCAATTTCCTAGCAACGAACAAATGATTTTTGATTCTGGTGAAGATTTAAAAGCCAAATTAAAAGGGATAATTTCTGGAAATAGAATTAGGAGATAAGTTTTCAAATTTCAAAAAAAACCAATTTCAAAATTGAAATTGGTTTTTTTATATTCTTTCAGTTTTATTCAAATCATTTTCCTTGCTTTCTCCAAATCTTCCATAGTATCAATACCGATTCCTATGTGGTTTGTTTCAATCATCTTAATGCGTTTGCCGAATTCTAAATATCGAAGTTGTTCTAACTTTTCGGATGCTTCTAGGGATTTCATTGGCAAGGAATAAAAATCTAGCAAGGCTTTTTTTCTAAAAGCATAAATTCCAATGTGTTGCATGTAACGAACGTCAACATCCAAATCTCTTGAAAACGGAATCACAGAACGCGAAAAATACAAAGCAAAACCCGATTGATCTGTTACCACTTTCACATTATTTGGATTATTAACATCTTCCAAATCAGTAATTTCTCGCATTAACGATGCTAAATCTATTTTTTTATCTACATCATTTTCAAAAACCGAAAGGACTTTTCTCAAAGATTTTTCATCAGTAAAAGGTTCGTCACCTTGAACGTTTACAACAATATCGCAATCAATGTTCTCGATGGCTTCTGCAATTCGGTCACTTCCAGATTCATGTTCTTTGATTGACATAATTGCTTTTCCGTTGTTGTTAATTATTTCATTATAAATTAGTTCACTATCAGTTACTACAAACACATCATCGAATAAATTTGTAGAAACTGTTGATTGATAGGTTCGAAGAATGACTGTTTTTCCGCCTAAATCTTGCATTAATTTGGCTGGAAATCGTGTCGATGCGTATCGCGCTGGAATGACTGCTATTGTTTTCAAAGTTATAATAGTGAATAAGTAATTAGTTGATAGTCATTAGAAATATACTATGTTTTTAATTTTTTGTAAAGAAAATAAACAATTCCGAGTAAAACAAATACAAAAATAATAGCAACAATTGGTAAAAATATTGCCAATACACTCATTGCAGTTGCAGTTCCTGTTTCGGCAGTTGCAACAATTGGGTTTCCTAGTCCGCCCGTTTTTAATGATGAGGCCAATCGGGTTACAGATGTCATTCCTTGCATTGCCGATGCTGTTCCTCCTCCAGCAATTATAGCCAAAATCCAAATCAATTCGGTTGGTAAGTGTACTAATGTTGATGCCATAACAACCGTTCCAGCAATTGCTGCTAATGGCGTAGCGATTGTGTCTAGCAAATTGTCAATAAACGGAATATAATAACCAAAAATTTCAACAATTGTTGCTATTCCCAAAGTTATTAGTGCGGGTAAGTCTGCAATAAACTGAAAACTTTCATTCAATTCAAATACATGAAAGTACGATGCCAAACTCATAGCAAACATAGGCAAAAAAACACGAAATCCAGATGCTGATGCAAGTCCAATTCCAAGAAAAATGCTAAGTATTGTTTCGGTCATAAATTTTTTAGTTGTAAGTTTTTAAGTTTTTGTTTTTTGCATTTTGATTTTTGCATTTTTGCATTTTTGCTATTTAATAATCAAAATTAATAAACCTGTGAGAATAAAACCAGCACCAAGTCCAATTTTCCAAGTGAATTCTTCGTTGAGTATTAAAAATGATAATAAAAGTGTAATGATTATACTACCTTTATCAATCAATGCTACTTGCGAAACATTACCGATTTTTATGGCTTTATAATAAAATATCCATGATAATGATGTCGTTACGCCCGAAATTGCCAGAAAAATAATATCAGATTTTGTTAAATTCTTGAAATCTTTATTTGATTGAAATACCAAAACATTTGCCCAAACCAATACAAAAACCACAATTGTTCTAACGGCCAATCCAGTATCCGAACTCACATTTTTGAGTCCCATTTTAGCAATTACAGATGTTAATCCCGCAAAAATCATTGATATTATAGAGAATAGAATCCAGTTTTTCATCTTTTATTAATTAATTCAAATTTATTAAAAACATTAAACAAAACAATCATCCTTAAAACCAATTAGATACAATTTATCTTTGGCTCTTGTAATTGCCGTGTACAACCAACGAATATAATCTCTATCGATACCCTCTGGCAAATAAGGTTGTTCTATAAAAACAGTGTTCCATTGTCCGCCTTGCGATTTGTGACAGGTTATTGCATAAGAAAATTTGACTTGCAAAGCATTAAAAAATTCATTTTCCTTAACTTTTTGGAATTTGGCATATTTGGTGTTCAAATGCTCATAATCTTTCATGACTTCTTGATACAAATTATTAGATTGTTCATAGGTCAACGATGGCGATTCGCTCTTGATTGTATCTAATAATAAAAAGGTTTCGAACGGAATTTGGTTTGGATAATCGACCATTCTAATTTTTACTTTGGCAAATTTAAAACCATATAATTCTTGGAAACTAAAAATCTCAAGAACTTCAATAATATCGCCATTGGCAATAAATCCTGCTTCGTCTTTTTCTTTCAACCAAAAATAATTATTCTTGACAACCATCAAATAATCGCCTGTCGAAAGATCACTTTCTTTATCCAGAATTTTCATCCTGATTTGCTCATTGTATTGATTGGCGCGCTTGTTTGAACGCACTATAAACGCAGTATCTTCGATAGAATAATTGCTATACGCCGAATTTATAGCATCTTGAATATCATATCCATCAGTCAACCTAATTATGTCTTTGAAACCTTTCAATTTGAACTCAAAACTAGTTATAAAACTTTCTTTTAGAACTTCTCGAAGTTCGGTTGCATTGAACAAAATTCCTGATTTTTCTTCCTGACGCATGACTTCGTCTAACTCTATCCAATCTACTTTTTTGTCATAATTGAGTTCTAAAGTATCCGTATTTAATGCTGGCGAAATATCCAAATTCACTGGTGGCAATTGTGCAGTATCGCCCAAAAGAATCATTTTGCAATTCTCTCCACTGTATATGTAATTGATTAAATCGTCCAGCAAACTGCCCGTTTCATACATTTTATTATCATTGCTTTGATCTGAAATCATTGAGGCTTCATCGACAATAAAAATAGTATTTTTATGTTTATTGGGCTGACGAACAAAATTGACGCCGCCTCCACCCGATACTTTTGGATTGTATATTTTTTTGTGGATTGTAAATGCTGGTTTTTGCGAATAATTGGCAATTACTTTGGCGGCACGACCAGTTGGAGCAAGCAAAACATATTTTTTATTAATTTCGATTAAATTGTTTACAATCGTAGAAATTACAGTTGTTTTTCCAGTTCCTGCATATCCTTTTAATACAAAAATAGTATCATTCGAATAATCCGTTATAAAAGAAGCCACTTTCTGAAAAAAAACATCTTGTTTTAAAGTGGGTTGAAACGGAAATTTTCGGATTAATAAACTGTAAAATTGAGCGGAAATCATTTAAAATTTGTTTAGTGCAAAGTAATAATAAAAATTGCAATGTCAATATCAATTGCAATATCAATCTTGAATTAATTTTTGACATTGCAATTGATATTGAAATTGATTTTCGTAAGTTTGCACCAATGATAAGTATCGAAAACATAACCGACAAAGTTTATAAAAAACTAGCCATTCAAGTTGCACCAAAAGGCTTAAGTTTTTGTTGTTTTGATACTTTAAATAATACTGTAAAAACAATCAAAACTATCAATTTTGATACTTTTGATCCGACCATAAAAACCGAAGAATTGTTTGCAAATGCCTTTTTAAATAATGATGAATTAACTGCAAAATACGATGAAATTGTTGTCATTCACAATAACAATCTCTCCACATTTGTGCCAACTGCACTTTTTGATGAAGAATATTTGGGCAGTTATTTGCAATACAATACCAAAGTTTTTGAGACTGATTTTTTCGCATTCGATACAATCGAAAAATACGACATGAACAATGTTTTTATTCCGTTTGTAAATATTAATAATTTTTTTATAGATAAATTTGGTTCATTCAATTACAAACATGCCAATAGTATTTTGGTTTCTAAATTATTAGATTTATCAAAAAACAATGATGAAAAGAAAATGTTTGTTCATAAAAATGATACTCATTTTGAGATAGTTGTAGTTCAAAATCAGAAATTATTGTTGTTCAATTCATTCGATTATAAAACGCCCGAAGATTTTATATATTACATACTTTTTACAGCCGAACAACTGAACTTGAATCCCGAAAATTTTAAATTAGAATTGATTGGAAATATTCAAGAAAACGACGATTTTTTTAAAATTGCTTATAAATACATTCGCAACGTTTCTCTTTTTGATGTAAACGATTTGCGATGGAATAATTATTTTACAGAAGCCGAAAACCGCCAACATTTTATACTTTTTAACTCGTGAGAATCATTTCTGGAAAATACAAAGGTCGTCGAATTTCACCACCAAAAAACTTGCCAGTTCGCCCCACGACTGATATGAGTAAAGAAGCATTGTTCAATGTTCTTAACAATCATTTTGATTTTGAAGGACTAAAAATTTTGGATTTATTTTCAGGAACAGGTAATATAAGTTATGAATTTGCATCTCGTGGCAGCGACAACATTACTAGCGTCGATGGCGATATGGGTTGTGTAAAATTCATAAAACAAACCGCAACAGAATACGATTTTAATATTGCAGCAATCAAAAGTGATGTTTTTGCATATATCGACAAATGTAAGTCGAGTTACGACATTATTTTTGCCGATCCTCCTTATGCTTTAGAACAAAAAACATTCGATAAAATTGTAATATCTATCTTCGAAAAAGAACTTTTGCTCGAAGACGGAATTATGGTTATTGAACATTCAAAATACACCAAACTAGACCATTTGATTAATTTTTCTTTCAAGAAAATCTATGGAGGTTCCATTTTCTCGTTCTTCGAAATCGAAAATTTAGAAGATGAAGAAACTAATGGTGAAGATGATGATGTTGAGAGTTAATAATTAAAAAAGCAGACCTATAAGCCGGGTTCTGTTCACGCAAAAGCATGACCTTATCATTTATCTAGCCTTGCAATTACTCGCAAAGTCAATCTTTCTACCCTTTGGCAACGGGCGAGAAACCCTTAACTACCAATATACTTGAAATTTCACCGCATAGAGTTTACCTGGTTTCACTACAGCATTATCTGTACATACTTTCTGTTGCACTTGTCCTAGAAGACTCTGAAAAAAATTCAGGGTCAACTGGCGGGCGTTACCCGCTATGCTTCTCTTTGGTGTCCGGACTTTCCTCCTCAAAAATAAATCGAGACGATAAGGCGGTCTGCTTTTGCAAAAATAGTTTTTTAGACTAAGAATATGAAATTAATGAGAACTATTTTCCAAATCATCTCGTTTATGATCGTATTTAAAAATAAAAGGAAAAATTAGTGCTAATACTAATGCGTAGACTGCAAATGTTAACCAAATATTTTGCCAGTTTTTTTCTCCGTTTTCGGTGAAATAGCCTACAACAAATCCACAACCTTTTGCACCAATTATGGCTCCAAGTCCATTGGTCATCATCATAAATAAACCTTGAGCACTTGAACGAATTTTTGAATTTGTTTCTTTTTCTACAAATAATGAACCCGAAATATTAAAGAAATCGAATGCCATTCCGTAAACAATCATCGATAGAATTAATAGCAATAAACCACCATTAGGATTTCCGATTGCAAATAATCCAAATCGAAAAACCCAAGCAATCATACTGATTAACATAACTTTTTTAATTCCAAATTTGTATAAAAAAAATGGAATTGCTAATATAAATAATGTCTCTGAAATTTGAGAAATCGACAATAATATTCCTGGGTGCTGCACCGCAAATGATGTTTTATAAGCATCTATTCGACTAAAATCTTGAAGAAAATCTTGCCCAACCATATTCGTTATTTGCAAAGCGGCTCCTAATAACATAGCAAATATAAAAAAAACTGCCATTTTGCTTTGTTTGAATAAAACAAACGCGTCTAAACCAAATCTTGAGAATAACGAAGCGTTTTCTGAAGATTTAGATGTCGGGCAATTAGGCATAGTAAATGAAATTATTGCCATAACTACTCCAGATATTGCGCCTACATAGAGTTGATTTTTACTCAATGTCCAGCCCAATAAATCGACAATCCACATGGCAACTATAAAACCAATTGTTCCCCAAACTCGAATTGGTGGAAATTCTTTTACAACATCGAAATTATTTTGTTTCAAAATACTATAAGAAACAGAATTGCTCAAAGCCAAAGTTGGCATAAAACATACTGCAACGGCAAGCATTACCCAAAACATTTCGTTTGCTCCAGTCATGTTTGCTGCAAGAACTAAAAATCCTGCTCCAAATAAATGACAAATTCCTAAAACTTTTTCAGCACTAATATATTTATCGGCAACTATTCCTAAAAGTGGTGGCATAATTAATGAACCTATTCCTAAAGTAGTAAAAACGGTTCCGATTTCTGGACCTGAAAATTTTAGAGTTACAAATAAATAACTTCCTAGTGAAGTTAAATAGGAACCCCAAACAAAAAGTTCCATAAAACTCAAAATTTTTAAACGCAATTTGATATCCATAATTAAGTATTAATTGTATAGTTTGTTAAGTATGTAAAACTAACATTAAAATTGAGAATACCAAAAAATTATAACGTTTTCGTGAATTGATTTACCAATTCTAAAACTTTGACAAATTGTTGCTCTTTTGAGACATTTGAATTGTCAATTTCTATAGCATTTTTTGATTTTATAAGAGGTGAATCTACTCGATGTGTATCTATGTAATCGCGTTCTTGAACATTTTTTAGAACCTCATCAAAAGAAACGCTTTGACCTTCTTTCAATAGTTCATCAAATCGACGTTTTGCACGAATTTCTGGACTTGCATTCATAAAAATCTTGAGTTCGGCATCAGGAAAAACTACAGTTCCAATGTCACGACCGTCCATTACAATTCCTTTGTTTTTGCCCATTTCCTGTTGTTGTTCAACTAATTTTGATCGAACTTCTGAAATTTCGGCAATTTTAGAAACATTGTTAGAAACCTCAATAGTTCTTATTTCTTTTTCGATATTTACGTTGTTCAAAAAAATTTCAGAATAGCCTAATTTTGAATTGAATTTTAAATTTAGTTTTATGTTTTGTAATGAATCTATTAATTTTTGTTTATCAAAAAAATTAGCATTAATAAAATTATTTTTCATGGCAAATAATGTAATGGCTCTATACATAGCCCCTGTGTCTACAAAAATATAGCCCAAATGTTTTGCTAATTCCTTTGCTAAAGTACTTTTTCCTGTTGCCGAAAAACCATCAATTGCTATTATTATTTTTTTCATTGTCTAATTATAAAATGAATGAAATCTAATCATTATTCAAATCTATATTTAATCCAAATAAACTGGTATTGGCTGCCAAAGTATATCGCGAATAGGAATAATTAAATTTTATATTGTTAATTTTTAAACCAAATCCGACGGATATACCTGAAAAAATTTTTTGATCGACAAGACTTAATTCTTCTCCTCGACGAAAATTATATCCTAAACGCAAATTTATGGCTTTTTTCGGAAAAAGTTCTACTCCAAAAATAATATGTCGCAAAGCATTGTTTAGCAACGAAACTTTTTCTGGTTCTGAATCGCCTTCGATGGTATTTGTGGCTCGATTTGGATTAGCAAAAGCAATTTTCCATTGTTGTAAGTTTTCGAATGTAAGATGCCATCGAACAGGAATATTTTGTACTTCTTGCGAAATTCCTATTAAAATTTCTGTAGGTAATTTCTCTCGTGTTCCAGAATAGGTCGAAAATTGTGTTCCAAAATTTCGAATAGTGAATGCCCAATTTACATCGTTTTTTTCATCTACAAAAAGAAAACCTAAATCTACCGCGCCACCATAGGATTTATAAGATTCTAATGTAGAAGAAATTAACTTTCCTGATGCTCCCAAATGCATTGTTGTAAATGGGATATTGTATGAATATCCGACAGATAGTGCTGCTTCTTGCCCTGTAAAAGTTCCTGTTTTTTGAGCAAATTCATTATAGCCATCAAAACTTCCATAGTTTACATAGTCAGCCCCAACATACCATGTTTGCACATGACGATCGAAAGTATAAGCATAGGCAAGCGTTCCGTAGGTAACTTCGCCAAAATAATTTCCATAATTTGCGGACAAATGGTTGTCCATGTTTTGGTTAATATTCGCAGGATTAAATTGAGCCTGATTAACGTCGTCGTCGTAAATAGAGATTACTTTTCCGCCCAAAGCGGCTTGCCTTGGTGAGGTCACAAGACTTAAAAACTGATACACAGATTGCCCTCCAACCTGACTAAAAGTTATATAGCAGGTGAAAAATAATAAAAATAAAAAAATATTTTTTTGCATTCTTATTTAGGGAATCAATCACTATAACGAAATTTTAAATATAAAATTATAAAATCTGTAATGAATATTTGTATGAAAAACAAAAATTAAATTCTTCGAAAGTTGATCTTTTTAGAATACTAAAAACTACAATTTTTTGGCGTTTTTAACATCTTGATTGGTAATTGCGTAAGCCAAAACCTCGTGCATTTCTTTTACATAATGAAACGAAACTCCTGCGAGGTATTCTGGTTTTATTTCATCAATATCACGTTTATTTTCATGACACAAAATAATTTCTTTGATATTTGCTCTTTTGGCTGCCAAAACTTTTTCTTTGATTCCGCCGACAGGTAGAACTTTTCCTCGAAGTGTAATTTCGCCTGTCATAGCAATGCTCTTTTTAATTCGTTTTTGAGTTAAAAGTGACACTAAAGAAGTCAACATTGCAATTCCTGCACTTGGCCCATCTTTGGGAGTTGCTCCTTCTGGAACATGCAAGTGGATGTTATACTTCGGAAGAATTTCTGGATTTATTCCCAACAATTCAGCATTTGCCTTGATATATTCCAAAGCAATTGTGGCAGATTCCTTCATGACTGTTCCAAGATTTCCTGTAATTGTCATGGCTCCTTTTCCAGCAGAAATTAACGATTCAATGAACAAAATATCGCCACCAACGCTTGTCCAAGCCAAGCCAGTTACGATTCCAGCAACATCATTATTTTCGGATTTATCTCGTTCCAAACGTGCCGCTCCAAGAACAGAAAGAATATCTTTTTCCTCTACTTTTATGTTATATTCTTCTTCCATTGCTACCGATTTGGCTGCATTGCGAACCATTTGTGCAATTTTAGTTTCTAACCCACGAACTCCAGACTCTCGGGTGTAACCTTCCACAATTTTTTCGAGTTGCTTCTTCCCTATCGTAATATCTTTTGGAGTCAATCCATGTTCTTTTATTTGTTTTGGAATCAAATGTTGTTTGGCAATTTCAACTTTTTCTTCGATTGTATAGCCCGACATTGTAATTATCTCCATTCTGTCTTTCAACGCAGGCTGAATGGTTGCCATGTTATTTGAAGTTGCAATAAACATCACTTTGGATAAATCGAAACCCATTTCCAAAAAATTATCATAGAATTCTTTGTTTTGTTCTGGATCTAAAACCTCTAATAATGCCGATGATGGATCTCCATGATTGCTGTTCGAAAGTTTATCTATTTCGTCTAAAACAAAAACTGGGTTGGCTGTTCCTGCTTTTTTTAGACTCTGAATAATTCGACCTGGCATGGAACCAATATAGGTTTTTCGATGACCTCGAATTTCGGCTTCGTCTCTCAATCCACCGAGGGAAATTCGAACATATTCTCTTCCAAGTGCTTCAGCAATTGATTTCCCGATGGATGTTTTTCCAACTCCTGGAGGCCCCGTTAAACACAAAATTGGCGATTTCATGTCATTTCGCAACTTTAGAACTGCCAAATGTTCTATCATTCGTTTTTTCACATCTTCGAGACCAAAATGATCTCTGTCTAATATTTTTTGAGCCCGTTTTAAATCAAAATTATCTTTAGAATAGTGATTCCAAGGCAATTCTAAAAATAGCTCTAAATAATTTCGCTGAATTCCAAAATCTGGTGCTTGTGGATTCATTCTTTGCATTTTAGAAACTTCTTTCTCAAAATGTTTTGCCGTTTTTTCGTCCCAAGATTTCAACTTTCCTTTTGCACGCATGTCCTCTATTTCTTCTTCTTGAGATGCTCCACCCAACTCTTCTTGGATAGTTTTCATTTGTTGATGCAAAAAATATTCGCGTTGTTG
>JAYUFL010000090.1:0-5218 GCA_043738745.1 Bacteroidota bacterium | reverse complement strand
TTCCCATCCAAGCAGGAAGTAATAAAACGCCAGATTTATCTTTGTTTGACTTTTCTGGAACGGCTAAAAAACCTTCTAATTTTTGATTTTCGTCAGCATAAGAAACTGGTTTTAATTGCGCATTAGAATTAAAAATAGTCATAATTATAAAAATTAAAATTGTATTTTTCATAAGAAAAGATTTAATTATAAATACAAATTTACTTTTTTTATACCGTAAAACTATTAGTTTATGCCTAAATTACTTTTATAAGTTATTATAAACAAAAAACCACGAAACGTTTATAATTCGTTTCGTGGTTTTTCTATAAGGTAGTTTAATTGAAATAAAACCCATTCGGTCCTACTCCTGCCGTAATTTCTTTTTGTAAAACTCCAGTTATAGAATATACATAGGCTTTTGAATTTGCACTAAAATCACCTCCGTCGGCAATGTAAATTCTATCATTTTTAACAGCAAAACCATACATTTTCCCGTACAGAGAAGTCGAAGTATAATTAAAAATACTTGTTGTTGGTGCAGCAACATCAGTAATATTCATTGCATATACGCTAGTATCTATTGTGTAATAAATTTTAGAGCCTTCTATATCTAAATTCTTGGCATCAGTTTGTGCAGCCGGAAAATCCAAAGTTGTAAACAATCTAGTTGCAAGATTTACTTTTACTAATTGACTAGGGCTACCATAAGGCGCTCGCAAAACATATAAAAAACCATTGCTAACTTCCATAGAATTAGCATCGGTTCCAATGTTTATTGGTGCTTCTAAAGTATTATTCGCAGTATTTACAACAAGTATTTTATTGCTATTATAAGATTCTATAACATATATTTTACCATTATCTAAAACCAATTTGTCAGCAGTTGCATTTAGTGGTATTGTAGTTTCAACAACATTAGTTGATAGATTAATAACAGCAATAAAATCGTCGGTATTACCCGTTGCTGGATTGTCATACGAATACGTATTTGCATTGGTAACATAGGCTTTACCATCTTTTACGATTCCGTATCTTGGAATTTTCAAACCATTTTCTATTTTTGCAACTAACTTAAATGTTTTTCTGTTAACTATGTCAATTTTATTAGAACCGTTAGATATTATATAAGCATTATCACCATTAAAAAACATTGATTGGGCAAATTTCCCCATCAAATCTCCTGGGTTTGCAGTTGTATAAGCGTCTTGTGTGAAAGTTGTAAAATCGTTACTTAAAAAAGATACCGAACCCTGACCAGTACTTCCTTCGTTTAATATAAAAAAACCGTTTTCGTAGGCTCCGACTACTGGTTTTAAGACTAATACATCGTCCTCTTTGCTACAAGATGCGAATAAAAAAATGCTCAATAGAGCCACCGAAACTAATTTACTAATTTTCATTTTATTTAGAATTTAAGATTTATGTACATATTAAAATTTATTCCAGGCATTGGTCTATCCTCAACGCTTTGATATTTTTGATTTAAAAAATTGCTGATTTCAAAACCTAGTTTGGTTGATTTTAAATATCTGAAATCATAATCGAATCCAATATTCGATATTTTGTAGGATTTGATAATATCATTTGGGTCGTTATCCGAACGTGTATAAACAAAACCGTTGTATAAAAACTGATAATTGATCGAAAATTTCTTATACGAATACCCGACCGAACTTGTAAATTTATGAAATGGCACAAAGAAAAGTTGTTTATCCGTTTCTTCATTTTTGGAAATGGTGTAAGCATACGTTGCATTTACATAAAAATAATTATTGCCCAAATTGTTGTTATATGCCAAAACGGTTTCTGTTCCATAGGTTTTGACTTTATTAGTATTTGTTGGTGACCAATTTCCATTTGTGTTTGGAAGCCATCGGATTAAATCTTGGATTTTTATAAAATAAAACGTTTCTGTTAGCGAAAAATTTTTGTAAGTAAACACATTTCCTATCTCGGCTTGGTAGGAACTTTCGGGTTTTAAGTTTAAATTTCCAATACCTCCTCCTCCATTATAATACAAATCGTTGTAGGTCGGAATTCTAAAATTTCTCGAGACATTAAGTTTCAAACCATAATAACTACTAAAATTATAGTTCGAGCCTATCGAAAACAAAATTGGAGAATCGTAATTAGTAGTAACTTCCTTTCGAACAACAAATTCATTAATTAAATTTTTGCTTACATTTTGTTTAACTAAAATTCCAACCGAACTGATTTCTCTAACATTATTACCAAAACTAGTGCCATAACCTTTGGTGTGATTGTAATCTAGAACAGAATTTATTTTTATTGATTTTGAAATTCGAAAACCAAAATCGAGTTTAGAAACAAAACTTTCCGAAGTTCCATAACTAAAATAATCGCTGTCAATTGACGCAAAATATTTATAATTTTCGAAAATATAAGCCACCTTTGCATCTAAACTGAAATTTCCAAAATCACCAAAATAATCCAACAAATTTCTGCTAAAACTATTTTTGTATTTCGTTTTAGTTTCCGATGCTGATATTAAAGAAAAGTTTCTATCGGAAATTGCAGTTTCCGAATAGAATTTAAGGTGATTTCTAGCATTAAATTTATATCCAAAATTAGTCCCAAAACTGGAATTACTATATTGCCCATTTAGGTTTCTCTCCTGTTCTCCCTTCCAATTAAATCTATTTAAATATAAGTAATCGTTCTCCGAATCGTTTCTTGAAATTCCGAATTGCGAACTAAATTTCTCGGTCGATGCTTTCAGGTTATAATGAATTCCTGTTGTTCTAAAACTGCCAAAATTCAACTGCAAATCGTTTTCGAACTGATTTTTAAATTCCAAGTCATTGTTCAAATGAATACTTCCGCCAATAGCACTCGAGCCATAAATTGCGCTTCCGCCACCAGCACGAATCGAAATATTGGTATAATTTTTTGTAGAAATAGTGTTAAAATCAGTTTGACCATTCAATTGCGAATTGATGTTTATTCCGTTCCAAATTACAGCCGTTTGTTGTGCAGTTGTTCCTCGAAATGATGGCGAAGAAACCATTCCGAGCCCATTTTCTTTAAAATAAATAACAGAATTATAATTAAGTAGCGATGTTAACGAAGGTTTATTTTTTGAAATTATGGAATCATTTAACTTTAAAACAAATTGCGAATTGGAGAAATTTTTGAGTTGAGTATCCGAAACTACAACCTCATTCAAATGTGTTATACTATCGATTTGTGCCGAAATATATTGGCAAAAAAATAGAAACAAAAACAAAAAGCAATTTTTAATTGACATAATTTCAGAACTCTATCTCCCGAGAGTTCGATATTTGTTAAGAAAAAGGCAGGTCTCCTGGCTTGCGTTTTGTTGTTTACCTTCCCATCACGCAAGGCGGACAGTGGTTTTTTGTAGATAACAACAATCTTTTGTAGCTTACAGTTGCGGGAACAGCGTTAGATTTTTGAATTTTGATTTTTGATTTTTGATTTCAAGATTTAAAAAATCTGAAATCTTAAAATTGTTAATCATCAATCTGCAATCACTAACTTCCCTTTTAATGCAATTTTATAAATCATAAAAATGCAACCTTATTTCGGACGCAAATATAACACAATTATAACATCAATAAATAGAATTAGTTTTTATATTTGTGAATAAATTTTAAAAATCATGAACACAATAAAGGTTTTTCCTAAAAATAGCGAAGAGAAAAATGCAATAAAAACATTTCTAGAATCTCAAAAAATAAAATTCGATGAGTTGATAGATAAAATTCCCGAAATAAATATTAATTCTGATTTTCTAGAATCAATGGAACAAAGTTTCAAAGCAGTTATGTCTGATAAAATTCCGATGAGAGAATTTAATTTAAAAAATTAAATCTAATAAATCATAATTCGCCCCTTTGAAGCGATTTTTTTATTTTAATAATTTACGATTATATTTGTGGCTTACAAAACTCAAATGAAATCAAAACTCTTAAAAATTTATCTTATTATTTTTGCTTTTTCTTTATTTCAATGTAAAGAAAATAATGATAAAGCAAATAATGAAACTATTACTAAAAACAATGATATTCGTTATGCCAAAGGTTTTTCGATAAACCAACAAAAAGGTTTCTCGATCTTAAAAATATTAAATCCTTGGCCAAAAGCAAATAAAAATTATACCTATATATTAAAAGAAAAAAATGGAATTGTTCCTGATAGTTTAAAAAATTTTACAACAATTCAGGTTCCTATTCAGTCGATTATCGTAACATCAACAACGCATATTCCTTCTTTAGAAATGCTAGGTGTCGAAAATAGTTTGACTGGTTTTCCGAATCTAAATTACATCTCATCCGAAAAAGTTCGTAATAGAATTGATGCAAAAAAAGTAAAAGAAATTGGTCGAGAACAAGACTTGAATACCGAAATTATTCTAGATCTGAATCCAAATGTAATTGTTGGTTACGGAATCGACAACAACAACCCAACGTATGATAATCTAGAAAAAAGCGGTTTAAAAGTTATTTACAATGGCGATTGGAACGAGCAATCCCCGCTTGGCAAAGCAGAATGGATTAAGTTTTTTGGAGCATTGTATGGTTTAGACAAAAAAGCAGAAACAATTTTTAATCAAATCGAAAAAGAGTATCTAACCACTTTAGAATTAGCAAAAAACGCAACTACAAAACCAACGATTTTGTGTGGCGAAATGTATGAAAATGTTTGGTATTTGCCACAAGGAAATTCTTGGTCAAGTTTGTTTTTAAAAGATGCAAAAACAAATTATTTATGGAAGGAAACATCAGGAACTGGAAGTTTATCTTTGCCATTTGAAACCGTTTTAGAAAAAGCAAAAAACGCACAATTTTGGTTTCAAGGCTCATTTTCTAGTCTCAAGGAAATGCAAAATTCTAACATTCATTACAACCAATTCGATGCTTTCAAGAATAAAAAAATCTACTCATTTTCTTCAAAAAAAGGAAAAACTGGTGGTGTTTTGTTTTATGAATTGGCAGGAAATCGTCCAGATTTGGTTCTGAAAGATATTTTGAAAATTGTACATCCAGAATTGTTGCCAGATTATAAATTGTATTTTTATAAGAAATTAGAATAAAAATTTTTACGAATTAAATGATTGATAAAGCAAACTATAAAAACACAAATTTGATTTTGATTTTGTCATTGATTTTGATATTGACATTAATATTGAATATCAGTTTAGGTTCGATTTCAATTCCTTTAAAAGAGGTTTTAAAAAGTCTGCTTGGCGAAA
>JAYUFL010000089.1:0-1852 GCA_043738745.1 Bacteroidota bacterium | reverse complement strand
ATTAAATCAAATTTAAACAAAATGAGCCCGATAAAATATCGAACTCATTATTATCAAAATTAATTATAAATTTGTCTAACTTTTTGGGTGCAGTCTATAAAATATAAAATTTATCGGGTTTTTTTAAATTTACTGGCGGAGAAAGAGGGATTTGTTTTTCTTTCTTAAAGCCAGCATCTATAAGGGTTGCGCTGTAATATATTTAGATAGGTCATTAAATAGGTCACTAGTAAAAACCAGTAAAGAACGTTAAATGATATTCATGTAAAATTAATCAATATATCCATACAAACCAAGTATTTACACTATTATTTGAACTGCTTATTGAACTAGTTTTTAAAGTTTATAAAGCCACTTTAGAGCTTCGTAGAAGCATCAAAACCTATTCAATAATACAACGTAAAACCTGTTCAACTTGTAGCCCTGAAAACTCGCAAAATTCATCAATAGAAATTAATTGATTTGGAGTTTTGTTGAGGCTCTCTTTTATCTTTTTTAAATAAAATCTCGCCTGTCTATATGTTTTACCTGTAATACGTTGCACATCTTTTGGATATATACATAACCTAGTGTTACTTGCTATCACAATTTCAAAAATTAATACATTATCTATGCCTTTGGTATGGCTTTGACCTACCTCAACCTACCTTAATATAATTTACAAATCTATTCAAAATTTGGAGATTTTGAGTGATAAAATGAGGTAATTATAGCCGTTTTAGTACCGTTTTTGACATTCACTTTTTGAAATTTAGTAAAATGATTGAAACTTTGTCCGAAATCAATCGGAAGATGTTGCAACAGAAAGATGATTTAGAAAAATTATTAATCTAAATTTTAGAAATTATGGCCAGACAGAAAGGCATAATTAAATTAAAAGGTACTGTCGGAGGCATTACTTTTTACAAAACGCAAGACGGACATTTGGCTCGTGAAAAAGGTGGCGTTGATGCCAGTCGAATCAAAAATGATCCTGCGTTTCAAAGAACGCGTGAAAACGGTTCTGAATTTGGTAGAGCCGGAACGGCTGGAAAAGTGCTGCGGACTTCGATTCGTGCTTTGCTTTTGAATTCTGCGGATAACCGAATGGTTAGCCGATTGACTCAAGCAATGACCAGAGTTATTAAAGCCGATGCAACCAGCATTCGTGGCGAACGAAATGTAATTGATGGCGAAGCCGAACTTTTAGAAGGCTTTGAATTCAATATTCGAGGGAAAATCGGAACGAGTTTGTTTGCTCCTTACACTCCAACAATTGACCGTGTAACGGGACAAATCAAAGTGGTTATTGCACCTTTTATTCCATCGAATATGATTGCTGCACCATCTGGAACAACGCATTTCAAAGTAATTTCAGCAGGAGCAGAAATAGATTTTGAAATGGAAACTTTTGTTTCTTTGAATTCCGCAAGTGCTATTTTACCTTGGTCATTATTACCAACAGTTGCAATAACTCAAACCAACACGGTAACTCCAGCGAGTACAAAACCTTTGTTTTTGGTGCTTGGAATTGAGTTTTTTCAACAAGTTAACGGCACAATGTCCCTTTGAAAAATGGTGCGTTTAACCCATTGGCAATAGCTAAAGTAAGCGGATTGTAAGATGGTTTTGGTTTTGAAAAGAAACTATTTTCCTGAAGGAACGCAAGGAATTTTAGAATGGAACGGCAATTTTATTTGTTATACCATCGAACTAGCTTGGTTAGAAAACCAAAATCGAATTTCTTGTATTCCTGAAGGAGAATGTTTTTTAATGAAGCGGTTTAGTCCAAAATTTCAATGGCACTTGCATTTGCAAAATGTACCAGGAAGAGATTTGATATTAATCCATCCTGCTAATGACGCTAAAAAGG
>JAYUFL010000088.1:0-1853 GCA_043738745.1 Bacteroidota bacterium | reverse complement strand
AAACCGAATTTTCTAATTGCGAAATCGGAATTATTGATTTTTTGAGAATAACTTCTCTTCGTTTATCGATTATTATTCTATCTAAAATATTCATTTTTAATTTTTTTGTAAAAGAAACAAAGGTCTCAAAGATTTAATGATTCTAAAGTATTACAATTGTTATTATTTGCTTAATTCTTTTAATTTATTCAACGCAATCAATCCTTTTCCTGACAATAAACTTTCTTTTGCGAGTTCAAATCCTTGTTTAATATTCAAATTATTTACAGTTGCAATTGCCATTCCAGCATTGGCACAAACCACATTATTCTGGGCTTCGGTTCCTTTTCCTGATAAAATATTGATGAACATTTGTGCTGATTCTTCAATAGTTTTTCCGCCTTGAATGTCCTTTTGATTGAGTTTTTGTAATCCGAAATCTTCTGCCGAAAACATTGTTTCTTTGGTTTTAGATATTGATTTTGTGTTTCCAGTCAGCGAAATTTCATCGTAACCATCTAAACTGTGCAAAATATTAAAATTGGTATCCGTATTTTGATACAAATACGCATACATTCTTGCCAATTCTAAACTAAAAACGCCAACCAATTGATTTTTTGGAAAACTCGGATTAACCATTGGTCCCAACATATTAAAGAAGGTTTTTACACCTAAATCTTTTCTGATTGGTGCCACGTTTTTCATTGCTGGATGAAAAAGTGGTGCATGCAAAATGCAAATTCCTGCTTGGTCGATACATTTTTCTAGAAAACTCGAATTATTGCTGAATTTTACTCCTAAATTTTCCATCACATTGCTAGATCCTGAAATGGAAGAAACTCCGTAATTACCGTGCTTGGCAACTTTGATTCCTGCACCAGCCGATACAAATGATGCCAAAGTTGATATGTTAAAAGTATCTTTTCCGTCGCCACCTGTTCCGCATAAATCGATGGTGTTGTAGGCTGATAAATCGACTTTTATACACAAGTCTAGCAAGGCTTCTCTGAAACCCGAAAGTTCTTCAACGCTAATGCTGCGCATCATGTAAACAGTCAAAAAACTAGATATTTGACTGTGGTTGTAACTTCCGTTTGAGATATTGACCAACACGTTTTTGGCTTCATCTTTTGATAAAGTTTCGTGGTTGAAAAGTCGGTTTAATATGTTTTTCATTTTATTGGAACGCGGATGACGCGGATTTTACTGATTTAAACGGATTTTTTTAATTAAAAACTAATTGTTTATCCAATTTTCTAAAATTTTCTTTCCGTTTGGTGTTAAAACGCTCTCTGGATGAAATTGAACGCCTCGGACATTGAATTTGTTATGTTTTAATGACATAATTTGTCCGTTTTCATCAACAGAAGTGATGATTAAATCGTTTGGGAAATTGTCATTAGAAACAACCCAAGAATGATAACGACCAACTTCAAATTCTGAAGGTAAATCTTTAAAAAGAACATCGTCTGGATTTGTAATTTTAATATTTGTAGCAACACCATGGTAAACTTTTTTAAGATTTGTTAATATTCCTCCAAAAACTTCTCCAATAGCTTGTTGTCCTAAACAAACTCCCAAAATGCTTTTTGAAGATGCATAAGTTTTGATAACTTCTTTCAGTAATCCTGCTTCATCAGGAATTCCGGGTCCTGGCGAAAGCAAAATTTTATCGAATGGTTGCAACTCATCAATATCGAATTCGTCGTTGCGAAAAACGGTAACTTGACAATCTAAATCTTCGAGATAATGTACGAGATTGTAAGTAAAACTATCGTAATTGTCTATGACTACTATTTTCCCACCCAACCCTCCCAAAGGGAGGGCTTTTTGTAATTTTATTGAATTATTATTTTCCATGCTTAAATTTATAT
>JAYUFL010000087.1:0-1859 GCA_043738745.1 Bacteroidota bacterium | reverse complement strand
TTTTTCTATATTTAATTCTAGTTTTCCCGCCTCAATTTTAGAAAAATCCAACACATCGTTTATAATTTCCATCAATGAATTTGCAGATTGATTTATGGTAGTCATGTATTGTCGCTGAATTTTTTCTAAATTGGTATCAATCAACAAGTTTGTAAAACCAATTATACCATTTAGTGGCGTTCGGATTTCGTGGCTCATGTTTGCCAAAAAATCCGATTTTGCTTTGTTTGCTGCCTCGGCATATTGTTTGTCTTTTATAGCAGTTTCGGCTTCTATTTTTTGTGTAATATCAATAAAAATACCTCCTATATATTCGATTGTATTTCCTTTTCGAATAGCATCACCAAACTCCTCGATCCAAATAATTTTACCGCTTTTTTGAATAATTCGATACGTCGAATGAAATTGTTTTTTTTCGGATAAACATTTTATTTGATATTCTAAAACACGCTCTTTGTCCTCGGGATGAATTAGAGTTAGAAAAGAAGGGTTGTTTTCCAAAAATTCTTTTGGAGTATATCCAGTGAGTTTTTTAATTTGATTATTTAAATATAATTTTGTTGATTTATCATCATATTTAGACAAATATACGGCTCCAGGAATGTTATCAGAAAGAATTTTAAATCGTTCTTCGCTTTCCGAAATTCGGAGTTGGTTTATACTTCTATCAATAATCGATGAAATATTGTTTGCTAAAGTGTTTAAAATATTTATTTCGTCTTGGCTCCAAACTCTTTCCAATGTGCAGTCATCGAAACCAATAAATCCATGAAGTTCATCCTTAACATAAATTGGAAATATAAGTGATGACAATATATTTTCGTTTTCTAAACTTTTTTTATAATCAGAATCTTCGAGATTGCTAACAATAATGTTGTATTCCTTTCGAGTATATAAAACGTTCATAAAATCCAAAAACGCATCATGAGTCAAATCTTGTAAAATCGGATTATCTATTTCTACTTTTCCGTTTAGATTTACCCATTCGTTTTTAATGCTTACGGTTCTATTTTTGTGATTGTTTTCGAAATAATAGGCTTTAGTTACATTGGTAATTGTTCCGATTATTTTTAGTGTTTCGTTTAAAAACGCATCGATATTAGATCCTGTCAAAAAATTATTAGTAATTTGGGTCATTGCAGCAAGCATATCGCCTTTGTAGAGTAATTTTTGTTCTGCTTCGATTCGTTTTTTTGTTTCTAGAACTAGACCAATAATATCGGTTATAGATTGCGCAAAATTGGCATCTTCAGTATCCCATTCTTTTATTTTTGTAGAGGATTCAAAACTTAAAATTCCAGAAAGTTTCCCATCATTAAAAACGGGTGTGTCCAGCCAAGATTTTATGGAGTTTTCCATTGTATAAGTAACATTTACATCGCGATTATCTTGGTTTTCGGATACATCGTTTGTAATAATTTGTTGCTCTTTTTCGATAGTTCTAAAATAAAAAGGATAGTCTTTTTTTAGCAAAATAGTACCGACTTGGAACTTGTTATTGTTGTTTTGATATAAATTTTGACAAACAATTTGATCTTTATAATAATTCCAATAACTAACACGATTAATATCTAATGTTTTGGAACTTAACTGTAATATGTTTTTTAAAATTTCATCAAAATTTTCTTCTTTCGAGTAACTTTTGGAAGATATTTTTTTTAGAGTTTCTTTATATAAATTATTTTTTCGTTCTCTTTTATATTTTTCAGCATCTATCTTTTTGAGGTATGATATATCTCTTGCAAAAGAAAAATAACCAACTATTTTTCCTAAATCATTTCTTTTTATAGTTATTTTTTGCGAAATCCAAATTTCATCTCCATTTTTTTTGAGAATCGGAAACTCCATCGCATAACTTT
>JAYUFL010000086.1:0-35268 GCA_043738745.1 Bacteroidota bacterium | reverse complement strand
AACCTTTTGCACAAGGATATTACAAACTTGGAAAAATTGATAAGGCAAGAAATTTATTAACGCAACTAATGAATAAATACAAGGAAAACCTTAAGTTCTACAGTAATTTGAAGTCTAGCGAGCAAAACCAAATTGGTTCCGAAATTTATACCTCGATTGAATTGTATCGAGGACTGTTGAATGTTGTAAAAGAGCAAAAAGACCTAGAATTCTACAATAAAAACTATCCAACATTCAAAACATTCGAAAAAACGTTTGAGAGATTTATTGAAGATTAAAAAAGTAGAATTTAAGAAAAAGCGATATTAAAAAATATCGCTTTTTTTATAAAAATAATGTAATTTAGATTTATGAAATTCTACTGGACTAAAACAAATGTTGTGATTAGAAAGCTATTCTCGAATTATGTTTGGAATATTCCAAATGAGGAAAAAAAAATATATCTCACGTTCGACGATGGACCAACTCCTAAAATAACAAATTGGATTTTAGATCAACTTAAAGGGTATAATGCAAAGGCTACTTTTTTTTGTGTCGGAAACAATATCGAAAGTAATATTGAGATTTATAAAAACATAATTAAACAAGGACATTCGATTGGAAATCATACTTTTAATCATTTAAATGGTTGGAAAACTAACAATCAAGATTATATTGAAAATGTAGAGCAATCTAAAAATCTAGAATCTGAACTTTTCCGTCCACCTTACGGAAAAATAAAACCATCACAATCCAAAATAATTAGAAAACTGGGTTATAAAATAATTATGTGGGACATTTTGAGTGCTGATTTCGACATTACAATTTCGCCCGAAAAATGTTTAGAAAATGTAATTTCGAATATAGAACCAGGAAGTATAATCGTTTTTCACGACAGTCAAAAAGCATTTAAAAATTTAGAATACACTTTGCCTAGAACTTTAGAATTTTTAAATAAAAACGGATTTATTTGCGAATCAATTAAATTTGTTCCTGAACCAAACTAATAATTGAATTTGCATCGAGTTCGCCAGATTGTCTCCACATCATTTGACCAGCTTTATAAATCATGAGTGTAGGTAAGCCTTTAATTCTAAGAGTTTCGGCTAGTTCTTTATTTTTATCTACATCAATTTTAATGACTTTTGCCTTGTCGCCAAGTGCTGCGGCAACATCTCTAATTACTGGATGCATTGATAGTGATGGCTCGTTCCAATCGGTATAAAAATCGATTAAAACAGGTGTTTGTGCGCTTATAAGTTCTCCGAATTTTGACATAAAACCAAAAAAATTATTTAATATTTATTGCTTTTTATTTGCAATTTTAGTACAAATATAACATTTTTAAGAATCTACGCTTACGGTTTTACCTTTTTTTAGTTCTATTACAGTAATTTCGGGCATAATTCCTACTCTTCCAGGAAAGGCATGAAAACCAAAACCTCTATTTACATACACGAAACGACCCAAATTTTCGTATAATCCTGCCCATTGTTTGTAGGCAAATTGTGCTAAACTCCACTTTATGACTCCCGGAATTTCTATTCCAAATTGCATCCCATGCGTATGGCCAGAAAGCGTTAATTGAAAATGTTTTGGATGATTTTTTACTTCGTGCTCCCAATGGCTTGGATCGTGCGACATTAATATTTTAAAATCAACTTTCGACAAATACTGCGATGCTAAATTTAAATCGCCTGCTTGTTTAAAACCTTTTCCCCAATTTTCGACCCCAACTAATGCGAATTTATCATCACCTTTTTGAATGAACCTATGCTCGTTCAGTAATAAATCGAAGCCAATTTGACTATACAATTTTTTAATTGCATTGAAATTATTTAATTTGGCTTGAGCGTTTGGAAATTCGATATATTCGCCATAATCGTGGTTACCAAGAACTGCAAATTTGCCATATTTATGTTTTTCAATTCTATTAAAAACATCAATCCATGGGTGCATTTCTTCGGCTTTGTTGTTGACAATATCTCCCGTAAAAAGTATCAAATCAGAATGTTGCTCGTTGATCAAGTCTATTGCGTAGTTTATTTTTTCGGGATTATCGAAACTCCCGCTGTGAACATCGGATATTTGAGTAATCGTAAAACCATCGAATTCATCAGGCAAATCGGGGAAAAACAACCGTTGTTTGATAACTTTGTAATTGTATCGACCGATTGTTATGCCATAAATCAGGGATAAAAACGGAATTGCTGCCAATCCTAAACCAATTTGCGAGACAAACTTTCTTCGTTCTGGCAAAAAAGGAATTTTCTCATCAGAATTGATAAAATAGTTAACAACCCCAGTTAAAATCCGAACAATATCTTCGCTGAACATAAAAAAAGTGACCACAATTTTTGGAACAAAAACTAATAACAATGCTCCCATTGTGTACATATTCTGACGTGTCATTCCGAGTTTTCTGTCGAATTTCGATAAATAAAACAGAATTCCAACAAACAAAATTGCGCTTATAATTTTATAAATGGTCAAAAACGTTTTGTTTTTAACTATTGTTTTTAGGGCTTGAAATGCATAGATTTCAAAAATCAAAAAAACAATACAATATATACCAAAAAATAGTAAGGTTTTCAAAGTAATAAAATTTTATACAAAGTAACGAAGAAATTAATCGAAGTGAAATTTTATAATAAAATATTAACTAAAAAAGCCAACAAATATTGCTGACTTTCTTACTAAATCTAAAATTTCAATTTGATTATTAACCTTTTATAAAAAATAATCAAATTAAGTTCTAAATTATTTTTTTGTTGGTGCCATTTCTGGTTTTGTAACATCATCTTTTTTCATCTCTGTTTTGTAATGTTTTTTGTGATTCATTTTTGCTAATCCATGGTTGTCTTCGATAATTAGGATATTCATGATTTGATTTCAATAAATTTCAAGTTAATTATCCCAACCAATATACTGCCATTATTGCGGGTACAAAATAAATTGCTATAGTTCTAGCGCCATCGTAATCACGAATCAAACGTTGTCCGAAAAGTAAACAAATAAGAGCAATGCATGAAAAACATGCTCCGTAAAACCCAAAAGTTCTTTCGCCGTTTATCATCAGTTGAATGCAACCCACACAACTAAAAATTCCGGCTAAAATTTCGATAATAATAAGGATAATTAAGGTTATTGGTGTAAAATTTTTCAGAAAAGTGTTTGCAAATAAATTACTAATCCAAGACACGGTATCTTTCCAAGTAAAAATCTTGTCGTAGGCGGATTGAATAAAAGTTAGAGCAAGAAAAAGAAGTACTAAAATTGAGGCTACATTGTTCATAGGATTATTTTTTATGGATTAAACGAGTTAGTTTTATAGATAAATCAGTAAAAATTATTTTGGCATTTCCGTTTCGTTCTATATGGTATTGAGCATCAGAAATTTCTTTAAAAATATCGTGAATATTGTTGCCGTTGACAAAAGGAGCAAAATTCTCGAGTTTAAATTTATCGACATTAGGTTCTAAATAAACTAACTTTTCAGCACCATAATTTAGCATTAATGCCTGTCGAAACATTTCTGTACAAAAATCTAAAAACATTTTTTGTGTTTCTCGACCTAAACTTGCAATTTTTTCGCTCCAAGAAATTAAATCTAATATTGATGCTGCGTTTCCTTTGGCTCGAAATGCGGCTCGAACCCATTGCACGAACCATTCGCCGAAAGGCAATTCATCACCATTTATATGTAATAATTGTAAGGCTTTGTTATAATTTCCTTGTGCTTGATGCGCAATTTTTGTTGCGAATGGCGAGTCTATATTATGTTTGGAAACCAATTCATTTATTATATCATTATCTGCTAATCTACCAAAATGTAATACTTGACAACGTGATCGTATAGTCTGAATAATGTCTTCTTCGTTTTCTGAAATCAGAATAAAAATCGTTTTTTCGGGTGGTTCCTCAAGCAATTTAAGTAATTTATTAGACGCAGCAGTATTCATTTTTTCTGCCATCCAAACAATCATAATTTTATAACCACCTTCATAGGATTTTAGAGCCAAAGTTTTTAGAATTTCTTGAGCGTCGTCAACCCTAATCTCACCTTGTTTGTTCTGAACTCCTAACAAAGAGTACCAATCGTATAATCCTCCATAGGGTATCTGCTTTAAGAACAAACGCCAATCTCTTATAAAATCAATACTTTTTGGTTTTGTTTTTACATCGTCTGTAGATATTGTTGGATATACAAAATGAAGGTCTGGATGCGAAAAATTCTCGAATTTCAGCGCACAAGATTCGTTTATGGCAAGTTCGGGATTGTTACACAAAATTTCTTGAGCATAAGCGATTGCTATTGCCAAAGTTCCAGAACCTTCGGAACCAACAAACAATTGGGCATGAGGAATTCTGCCAGATGAGACACCTTTTGTTAAATGGTTTTTTGTGTGTTCTTGACCTAAAATATCATTAAATTTCATAAAGCAAATATAAACTAATAGCATCGTAAAAATTTTAAAGACCAATCAATTTATTTTGACATTGTGGGCTTTGAAAGTTTTTATGATTATTTAAATGAATAATTTTTATTTAGTAACTCTTGCTTCATGCTGAAAATCAAAGACGTTCTTGGATTTAAATTTAAAAATCAATAAATGCAATTAGGTCTAAAATTAATTTGGCACGGTTTTAGCAAAGTCTAAATTGTTAATAACAATTTAATAACTTATATCAACCGGAATAAAAAACTATCAAAAAAATTAAAAAAAAGCATTAAAAATTTGGTGGCTTAAATAATTTAATTACTTTTGAGGTTCTAATTCTACTAAAATCAAAATTATGAATAGAAAAATTATTTTTTTAAGTGTATTTTTTATGCTGTTTGCAGCAAACGTTTCAGCGCAAGCAAAGAAACCTAGAAGTATTATAAGTACTTCTGCAACATTAAAAGGTTATAATACAAAAGAGCAACTCGACGTTTTAAACAAAAGAGAATTGCTAGATCTTTATGTAGAAAGGCTAAAATTAATTATTTATACATTACCAAATCTTGGTTTGGCAAACAAGCCAGGTGTGACTTTAGATGATCTAGGTATTCCAAAATCTCCAGAAAACGATAAGGCATTAGATACAAACATTAATAATACTGATGTTTTTTTAAATAGTACTGTAAGTTTTCAAAACTTAATGTTGCCTTATGTAGATAAGTCAGACATTATTATTAGTATCTTATTCTATGAAGATGTCATTAAAAAAATGCACACTCTAAAGGATGCAAATTAACGATTAAAATTAATTCAAAATGAAAAAACTAATTCAAATTGCAATCACATCAACACTTGTTGTGTTTGCTTCTTATGGCCAACAAGAAAAAGGAATTATTGGTTCAGCCAACTGGCTTACAAATTGGACAGAGTTTAAACCTGGAAAAGTTGAATACAACGATTCTAACTCTATTTTGGTAGGTAATATTTCTGCAAATACTTTGCTCTCTAAAAGAAATACGTATTTGTTACAAGGAAATGTTTATGTTCTAAACAATGCAATTCTAACTATTGAGCCAGGAACTATAATAAAAGGTGATTTTGCCACAAAAGGAACACTTATTATTACAAAAGGTGCACAAATTATTGCAGACGGAAAAGAAACAGATCCTATTGTATTTACTTCAAATCAATCTCCAAAAAAATCTGGTGATTGGGGAGGGATTGTTATTTTTGGAGACGCTCCAATAAATAAATTTGGTGGAGTATCCTCATTAGCATACGAATTAGATCCTACAAAAAACACATATGGTGGAATTAACGCACAAGCAAATTCTGGAATTTTAAGATATGTACGTATTGAATATGCTGGATTTAAAAACAAAGGATTTGAAACTACAAACTGTTTGACATTGGCTGGAGTTGGAAACAAAACAATATTAAGTAACGTTATGTGTAGTTTTTCCGAAAACGATTCTTTTGGAATATTTGGAGGTGATTTAGTTTTGAGTAAATTAGTTTCATTGAAAGCCAACGACGATGATTTTGATGTAACACAAGGTGCTCAAGTGGTTATCGATAATTCGATAGCAATTAGAAATTCTTACATATACAGCCCGACGGCATTATCTAGATGTTTAGAAGTCGATTCGTATGTAAAAAAAGACGACATGGACATTTCTAAAAAACCAACATCGTTCAATGGAACAAATCTTACATTTTTAAACGATAGTAATTCATTAAGTGAAGACATCTCAAGTGGATTGGTTAAAGAATCCGTATACATAGGAGAGGGTGCATTGGTTTCTTTAAAGAAAAGTGTTCTTTCGGGATTTAAACCAGCAGTTATATTGGATAAAAACATAGAAGTTAATAGTACAAATTTCAATAAAATTCATTTTGTTGATATGTTTTTTAACAACTGTAAAGGAAATATTTTTACTGAAAATAATTCAAATAACGAAGATTTAGAAGATTGGTATGCAAACAGTTCTTTCTTTAATTTGTATTCTCAAGGTGAAAATTCAGAAACTTTTATAGATTTTAAAAATCCTAAGTATCCAGATTATAGAGTTCAGTTATCTAAAATTACCGCATCGAATAAATAATTTTATCAAACAATAAAAAAACCATTATGTTTATAATGGTTTTTTTTTATCTTTTTATCTTTTTTTTAGCATAATTTTATGATTTAATTTTTGTTTGAATTTTTTTTATTCTACATTTAGCAATTATTTATTTATTATGGGAAAAATTCTTACACATTCGGTTTGTAGAAACATGTTGCTACTTGCAAATTTGTTTTTTATAAATATAAATATGTCAGGACAAGTCATTCAAACCGTTAAATTAAAGTTCATGGGTGGCGATTTGACGGGTGCATGTAGATTTGATCAACTGCCAGCCAGTATCTTAGATGTTGTTTTTACTGTTTCTACAACATTTCCTGCAGGAACAACTTTTTATTTAGAACTTTCTAACGAAAACGGTGTTTTTGCTACTACTCCAACAACCTACGACTCTACTACAAGCACACCTGCAAACATAGGAACACTTCATTTTTTGATGCCCACTACTTTAGTAGGAGGAGATAATTATCTGTTTAGAGTAAGAGCTATTCAGGGAGCAACATTACTTTCGCTTGTAGAGTCAGCAAGCAATTATTTTTTATATTATAAAATTTTTAACGGTCCTTTTTCAATAAATAGCGATGCCACAACGGCCAATTTTTGTGGTGGCGGAAGTTTTTTATCTGTTGATGCTTTCAATAAATTATACGTACCTACACTAAACCCATTATTACCACCACCATTTGGAACAACTCCACTGGATTATCCGTACTTAAAATATAGATGGTATCAGGGCTCAACCATAATTTCAGGGCAAACAGGCTCATCAATTTTTATTGGTAACGACTCTGGTTTCACAACAGGTTTAGGAACTGGTAGTTACTACGTTGTTATTGAATATGGTTTAGGAGGTTGTACATCAACTGCAGCATCTACAGTCGCTATAACTTACGATACAAGTGCAGGCTCTACAATTATTTCTACTTTAGGAACTTACATTAAATCAGGATTTCCTACTGATTTAAAAACAACAACTGTGGTTACTGGCGAAACTTATCAATGGTACAAAGATAATGTAGCCATTTCTGGCGCAACAACATACATTTATAATACTGATGTTCCTGGAAAATATAAAGTTTTGGTTAAAAATGCAACCTGTTCGGGTTTTACAAACGAAATAGAATTGATTAGAGGCGAAAATCCAAATCCAAATCCTGGAGATATTCCCAATTTGGTTAGCCCAAATGGCGATGGCAAAAACGATATTTGGGATATTCCGCTAGATGCCTACGGAATAGGAACCAACACAACGGTAACGATTATTAGTTCGCAAGGCGAAATAGTACTTAAAACAGATCACTACGCCAATGATTGGCCGTTACCCAGTATAGAATTTGGTGCGGTAAATCCCGTATATTATTATAGTATTGCAAAACAAGGACAAGACGAAAAAAAAGGTTCTATAACCCTGATGAAATAAAATGACAAAAAGAATTACCCTTATTATCGTACTATTAGTTTCATTTCAAACCTTGTTTTCTCAACAAAGCGGTGTGGTATCTTTCGATTTGCCATCACAAAATTCCTTGAAATTCAATAAATATACTATAAATCCAACGTTTAGTTTCGTAAAAGAAGACCGCTCAATAATTAGTTTATACAACAAACGACAATGGACTCAATTCGAAAACGCTCCACTAACTTATTTTTTGAGTTATACAGGTAAATTTAGCGATCAAAATGCAGTAGGATTTGGACTTTTTCAGCAAAACTATGGAATTTTGTCTACAACTGGTGGAATCGCAAATTATGCGCACAATGTACTTTTTTCCGATGACAGTAATTTAACATTCGGGATAAACGTAGGAATATACAAAAGCGGCCCAAATAATTCTAAAATTATTACATACGAAACAGAACCAAATTTACAAAATTTAGCATCAAATACTTTATTGTCTATTAGTCCTGGAATAAACTATGGAATTGGTCTATTCGATTTAGGACTTTCTTACAAAAACGCAGTACTATACAATTTTGCTAACTCACAATCTATAAATCCAAACCCAGACAAAAGCATCCAAGGCCATATAATGTACTCTGGCTTTGTTGACAGTTATGGGTTTTTGGACGAAAGCAAATTTTCAGCATTACTAAAAGTCGATAAAAAAACAGATAAAACCATTATATCAGGAATTTTTATGTTCGATGTTCCAAAATTAGGTTGGGCGCAAGCGGGTTACAATAATCTATACGGTGTATCTGTAGGATTGGGTTTTAATATCACAAAAAATATTTCGATTGGATATAATTTCGAAAAAACACTTGGCGATTTGTCAGGTTTAGGGCTTTCGCATGAAATTCATTTGGCTTATATATTCGACAAAAGCGAATTCTATGAAGACAGTGGAAGAAATTCGGGTAATGACATAGTTTATGCTCCTGTAAAAGCAACACCAGTACAACCAAAAGAACCCGTAGTAAAGGTAAAAACTACATCCGAAATAGATGCCGAAAACAAAGCAAAACTAGCAGAACAACAAAGATTAGACGCAATTACAAAAGCAAGAGCCGTTGCTGCGGCAACAGAACTCGAAAGAATTAATAAAGAAAAAGAACTAATTGCAACTCGTGCTGCAAACAAAGCAAAGTTTATTGCTAACGAAAAAGCAATTGCCGATGCAAAAGCACTTGCAAATGCAAAAGCAATCGCTGACGCAAAAGCCAGAGCAGAAAAATTAAAATCAGATCCTGTTGCAATTGCCGCTGCAAAAGCAAAAGCAGATGCTGATGCAGCCGCAAGAGTTGAAAGTGATCGTTTACAAAAAATAAAAGATGCTGCCGATAAAGCGAAAGCAGATGCTACCGCAAAACTTTTAAACGATGCTAAAAACAAAGCAAATGCCGAAGCCAATCGTTTACAAAAAATAAAAGACGCCGCCAATAAAGCTAAAGCAGACGCTGCTGAAAAATTACAACTTGCCGCTGAAAACAAAGCAAATGCGGAAGCGAATCGTTTACAAAAGATAAAAGACGTTGCCGATAAAGCCAAAGCAGATGCTGCTGAAAAACTACAACTTGCTTCTAACGCTAAAGCAAAAGCAGAAGCCGATCGTTTACAAAAAATAAAAGACGCTGTCGAAAAAGCAAAAATCGACGCTGTCGAAAAAGCACGTTTAGATGCAGAAAGTAAAGCAATAGCAGATGCTGACAAAATACAAAAAGCAAAAGACGCTGCTGCAAAATCACAAACAGATGCAATTGCAAAAGCAAAACTAGATGAAGAAAATAGAATAAAAGCGGAGGTTGCTGCAAAGGCAAAACTTGAAGCAGATGCAATTGCCAAAGTTAAATTAGACGAGGAAAACAGAGTTAAAGCCGAGGCAAATAAACTTAAATCGGATGCGCAAAAAACCGAAGCCGACCGTTTGCAAAAACTAAAAGATGCTGCCGATAAAGCCAAAGCCGATGCCGCAGAAAAAGTGAAATTAGATGCCGATGCAAAAGCAAAAGCCGAAGCCGACCGTTTACAAAAACTGAAAGACACTGCCGATAAAGTAAAAGCTGATGCCGAAATCGCTAGAAAAGAAAAAGAAGAAAAAGACAAGCGAGACGCTGCTAAAACTCAAGAAGATAAAGCGTTAGAATACATGAAAAATGTACTCGACGAATCCAAAAAAGCAAACAAAGAATTGCTTGATCGTTTGGATTTATTAGCGAAACAAAAAGCAAAAGACCTTCAGGATTTGATAGACGAAAATAACGACCCTGCCAAAGCAGCACTCAAAGCGCCTAAAGAATTTGTTCCAGCATCTGTGCAGGCAAAAGAACTGAATGATTTAAAAAATGATTTAACCGAATCAGGTAAATCTCAAAAAGAGTTTTTAGATAAATATGTAGAATCATTTAACGATCGTTTGAAAAAATTCCCAGACAGAAATGATCCTCAAAATTTAGAGATTAGTAAAGATATTGAGAAATTGAAAGCGGAATTAATTAAATCTGATAAGGCAAAAAGCGATTTAGAAATTAAATTAGATCGTATTAAAACCGATATCGATATCGAGAAAAAACGAAGAATTAAACGAGCTGAATCTGTGAATTTAGAAGGACAGTATGCTATTGATAGAGAATCACTCAAAACAATTAAAGCAACAACAATTCCAACAACAGTTGTATTAACATCGAAAGATTTTGATTTTGGAGATACTGAAAAAAGTAACTTTCAGATTATTAAAAAAGTCGAAAATTCCGAAAGTGGCTACTATTTGATTGTTGCCGTTCATACCGATGTTGCAAAACGGGATGCCTTTTTAACAAAAATGGTAGCTTCTGGACAAAAAGATGTTGATTTCTTTTATAATAAAAGTACTGGAAAATACATGATTTATAATAAAAAATATTCCGATTTAGGCGAAGCTACAAAAGCACTGGAAACCAAGGAAAACAAACCATTTAACGATAAAATGTTTATTGTAAAAATAGAAAATTAACAAATAGAATAACGTTTATAAATTTTAATTTGCAGAGAATGTTGAAGTTATCGATTTATTCGATAACTTTATCATCCCTGAATTGTCATTATAATACCTAATATTATGAAAATAAAAAATTACATTTTACTAATTTTTGTATCGATTTTTAGTATTTCTAACGTGTTTGCTCAAGATAAAGGTGTTAACACAAAAAAGGCACAAATACCTTTTATTACCAGAATGCCTGGATTTCCCTCGGGAAATATAAAAGTAAAAGGCGATGTGGTTTTTGTTGGAAATAATATTCTGAACCCAACAACTACTTTGCCAAGCGGCTTTGATGCAGCAGGGGAACCCTTAAATTTAGTAGCACTTACAGCCGAAGCAAATACACCAAATAGTGGAGGTTCCGCAATTAATACGAACAATGGTGTTAATTTCGAATATATTGATATCGATGGCGACGCAACCACATATAGTTCGAGTTCTGCCGATTTAGCCCTGAAAAATAATAATGGAACTGTTAACTCTTGCAAGCGTATTCGATATGCTGCTTTGTATTGGACGGCTTTTTATCCATACGAGCGTAGTACTGATATCAATCAAATAGGTGTAGGTACGCCAATAAAAACCGATTGGAATACAGTAAAATTTAAAGTGCCTGGCGGAACCTATCAATTATTAACTGCTGATACGGCACCTGACCCCGTTGGCGATGAGGATGAAATTGTTCAAAGAGAATATGATTCTGTAAATACTGAGGATTCCTATGGTTCGCCTTATGTATGTTACAAAAACGTAACGAGTTTGTTTACAGCAATGGAAGCTGCAGGAACAGACACCAACGGAACCTATACTGTTGCCAATCAAAGATGCGGTAGAGGTCAGAATAAACCTAGCGGGTTAAATGGAGGTTGGACGTTGGTAATTATTTACGAAAGTCCTTCGTTTCCTAGCAAATACATTACAGTATTCGATGGGTATCAATTAATAAATGATACAAATCCTGTGAGTTACACCATTAGTGGATTTCAAACCTTGCCCGCGCCATTTCCAGTAAATGCCAAAATTGGGGTAGGTGCATTAGAAGGTGACAAAGGGTTAACACCCGATTCGTATATTTTTCAATCGAACCCTACCGGTACTCCTGCAACACTATCTAATGCTGTAAATCCAGCAGATAATTTTTTTAACTGTTCGATTTCTGAGCCAACCCTAACAGCGCCTTTTGCGGCACTTATAGCTACCCGAAATCCAAATAGCGATGTTACCTTAGGTTTCGATTTAGATCAGGTAAATATTCCTAATCCGCTCAATAAAGTAATTCCTAACGGAACAACAAGTGCCACATTAACATTAACATCACCTAAAAAAAAAGGAGGCGATGCCTATGCTGCGTTCCTGCAAACCTTTGCTGTTGATATTATTGAGCCAAAAATTGTATTAACCAAAGTTGTAAAAAATACGCTTGGTGTACCAATTGGTGGTTTACCTGTAGCGCTTGGTCAAAATTTGTTTTACGACATAACCTTTCAAAATATAGGAAACGACAATGGTGTAGGCTTGACTATAAAAGATGTTTTGCCTATAAACATTATTTTTAATCCACTAACCGATTTAACACTTCCGGCAGGAGTAACATTACAAAGTTATATTGGAGGAACCCTAGTTTTTTCGGTTATAGATAATTTAATAAAAATAGGAGACCCGTACCAAACCATACAAATTAGGGTACAGGTTGCCACAAACTGTAATCAGTTTAGCAATGCGTGTTCTAATTTAATACAAAATCAGGCATTTGCCACCTACCATGGTGTATCGAACGCAACAGTTATTACCGATGACCCAAGTATATCATCTTTTACGACTTGTAATATAACTCCACCATCATCGACCAATTTTTTGGTTAATACTTCGGCTTGTGCTTATACACAAAATTATACTTTGTGTGGCACTAGTGTTGTGCTCACCGCAGCCACAGGTTATACTACACACGTGTGGACTACTGGTGGCCCTTTTGGTAGTGGCGCAGCGGTTGTAGTAGGCGGAAATACACCAACATTAACCGTAACTGCACCAGGAACGTACTACGTGCACAATACTGGTGCAGGAACATGCTTGCCTTCGGATGAGGTGATTACTGTTAGTGCTTTTGCGGGATCTTTAACCGTAAATCCTGTAATTGCAAGTTTAATTTTACCTGCAGATTCAAATCCGATTTGTGGGGTGACTTTAATTCCTTTGCCTCATATAAATCTTTGTGGAATCGGTGCATCTAGAACTATAGCAACCGGAATTACAAATGCTACTATCTCGTGGCAAGTACTGAATGTTTCTGGAACTTGTACTGCAGGAATTGGGAATTGTCCTAACAGTACTGCAGTTAGTTCGTGTTGGACACAAGTAGCAACAGGCTCAACCTATGTAGCTACTACCGCAGGCGAGTATCGATTAGTGATTACCTTTGCTGGAGGATGTATAAACACATTTTATTTTAACGTATATACCAATTTGCTAAACCCTGTTTTGGCAAGCAAAAAAGATATTATTTGCGGAACTCCAGGGCAAATTATTATTGGAGGCGTACCAGCAACGGGTTGGGAATTCAGTCTTTTCGCAGTTGGACCATGGCAAGCCTCGAATACGTTTCCTATTACAACTGCTGCAACCTACACGGTTTACGTTCGTCAGGTTGGTGGTGCAGTTGGTGCATGTATTTTTACAGTGCCAAACATTAATATTCTTGCACTAAATATTAATGTAATTCCAACATTGTTTCAACCAAAATGTAACGGCGACAAAGGTAGTGTTCAACTCGATGCGTATAATGTAGGACCAACACAATATACATTTAGTATTGCAGGGGCTGCCGTAAGTACTTCGGGATTAATTTCTGCAAGCACCTTTACGTTTCCTAACCTAAATGCAGGAGTTTATACCTATACGGTTACAACTACAAACGGCTGTACAGCCAATGGTTCGTTTACTTTGGTCGATCCACCAGTGCTAACGGCAACTATTTTGCAAACACAAGCCATAACTTGCAACCCAGGACAAATTACGGTAACACCATCGGGTGGAACAGGACCTTATTATTATTATATAAATGGTTCATCTACGTTTGTGACAAGTACTACATTTAGCCCCGAAACATTAGTTATAACAGTACCTGTTGCAGGGCCTTTTACCTATACAGTCGATATAGTTGATTCACATAATTGTAAAATTACCAAAACAATAACCGTAGCTCCCGTTCCGCCACCTGTTTTTACGATTACACAAACCAATATAAAATGCTATGGCTCATCGACTGGTGCAATAAATATTGCGGTGACTAATGCCAACGGTTATACCTTGAGTTATAGTATTGATAATGGAGTAACCTATTTACCTGGAGCACCAACGGGTTTAAATACTACAGGATTAGTTGCGGGAACCTATCCAGTAATTATTCGCTATGTTCTGGGAACATCTACCTGTTATACCACGGTACAAAACATCATAATTACGCAGCCTTTTGCTGCTTTAACAGCATCGGGTGGAGTTTCGGAACTTGCTTGTGGCTCGCCAGCCTTGGCAGTGGTACGAATTACAAATCCACAAGGCGGAGTACCGCCGTATAGTTATAGTTTTACAGGAATTGCTGGACCTTATTTACCAGCAAACACAGCCTCGGTAGCACCAGGAGTAAATATCCCTATTTATATACAAGATGCGAATGGTTGTACTTTCGAAATGTTGGTTACCATTGACCCAATACCCCTACCACCAACAATTTCGGTAGCAAACAGTTCATTTGCTTGTAATGGTTCGGCTACAACAACAGTAACGGTTAACAACCCAACCGGTACTGGTTTTACATATACCTATTTTTTAGATGGTGTGGTGCCAAATATTCCTCCGAACAATCCAATTTTTACTGGAGTTTCAACAGGACCACACACTATAACAGTGAATTATGTACAAACAATAATACCAACGTATAGTAATTTGCTTAATGAGGATTTTGGAATAGGAGGATATACCACAACACCAGGTATAAATCCGGCTTATTGTTTCGAAAACCAATCAGGAATTCATCCACCAGGATACACCTGTAATTTAGATAATTATATAAACGATGGAGAGTATGCGGTTACATATACCATAAATCCTAGTTTTGGTGTTTGGGTTCCAGGAATTGACCATACAAGCGCTGGAGCAAACCCAAAAGGACGCTATCTTTGTGTGAATATAGGAGGTTCAGCAGGTAAAGGTGGTATATTGTATAGCAAACCAATATCGAATGTTATTGCGAACCAAAATGTGCAAGTAACTTTGTGGGCAGAAAACTTAATAAAATCGACATCTCCTGCATTAGGTGATCCAAATTTAACGATTCAATTAGTGAACGATTTAGGTCTAGGAACAGAAGTTCTTGTAGCATCACAAAATACGGGTAATGTTCCTAAATCAAACAAATGGGAGCCCTATAGTTTAACTCTAAACCCTTTAGCCTATACTAATTTAAGTTTTGTAATTAGATCAAACAGTACAGTTATAATTGGCAATGATGTACTTATTGACGACATTAAGGTTTTTCAAGAGCCAAAAGCATGCACAACGGTTCGAACGTTTCCGTTTATTGTGCCAAGTGGTCAAGCATTCTCGGCAACTATTACGGGTCATAACGATGTAACTTGCGCAGGAGCCTCCACAGGTTCGATTACTATTGCGGTGCAAAATGCTTTACCAGGAGGCTATCAGTATAGCATAACTGGTCCTGGAGGCTTTTTACCTACAACAGCAAATCCATTGGTAATTTCAGGTTTACCAGCGGGTTTAACTACAGTTTTGGTTCGCTACGATGCTACGGTTGGAGTAGGAGCTTGTTCGTTTACGCTACCGCAAACAATTGGTACTACCGCAACAATAACAACTAGTGCGGTGGTAACTCCAGCAACGTGTTTGGCAGGAGCAATTGTAACTGCAACGGGTACAACGGGCGGAACAACACCTTATACTTTTGTATTAACAACTGTTCCTGTAGGGCCAGTGGTTACGCAAACAAACAACCCAGTTTTTACAAATGTTCCTACAGGAAATTATATACTTTCGGTTAAAGACACCAACGGGTGTACAAACCCAGTTAGTGTACCTGTTTCGGTAACAGCAATTGTTCCTGTGGCAGCCAACATAACAGGCACAAACTATTGTAACACGACCACTACAGGAGCAACTATTGTTGTAAACGCAACGGCGGGTTTAGCACCGTTTTATTTTAGTAGTAATTTAAGCCCTTTTGTTTTGGGTACAACTGCAAACTCAAATACTTATACTAACGTTACACCCGGAACATACAACATTATTGTAAAAGATTCTAATGGTTGTACATTGCCATTGTCTGCCATAACTATTGCACAGCCATTGGCAGTTCCGGTAAGTTTAACAAGGGATTTGGATTGTATTACGCCTGGCGCAAAAATCGACGGAACGGTTTCTGGTGGTTATCTGGGCTATACGTATCAGGTTTCGTTTAATTCTGGCGCATACGGGGCTTCTGTGCCAATTGTTGGAGTAACGTTTTCATATGCAGCAGCAGGACCAGGAACGTATCAGTTTCAGATTACAGATAGTAAAGGCTGTATTACAAAATCGAGCACTATTACTATAAATCCACTAATTCCAGTAGGCGCAACATCATCGGCAGTAAATGTAGTTTGCAACGGTGCAAGTACAGGTTCGGTAACTGTTGTGCCAAGCGGCGGAACTGGGCCTTTGTATCAAATTAATTTTGGCGCTGGATATTTGACAGCAGGAGTTTACACACTCTCTGGACAACCAGCAGGAACTATTAATTATATTGTAAAAGACAGTAAAGGTTGTACCTATCCAGGGTCACAAATAATAACACAAAATCCACTGATAACTTATACTTATACAATCAACCCGATACAATGTACAGTAACGGGAACTACTTTAGGTAGTATTTGTATAAACCCAGTAACAGGTGGAGTTGCACCTTATACTTACACTCTTGTATCGCATACACCAGATCCATCGCCAGCACCATTTGTAACAGCAACAGGTGTAGCGCATTGTTTTACAAACTTGGATTTTGGGTATTACGATATTATAGTTTCGGATGCCAATGGTTGCGATGTTACACATCTTAATCTTTTGATGGCTTCGCCTCCAGGAGGATTAATTATCGACACATCAGTAGTTCCAGCAACTTGTTTGGTTGGTGCTCAAATTACTCTTACTGTAACAGGAGGAGCCTTAGGTGGTGGTCCCTATTATTTTGCTATACTACCACTATCTCCAAACTCAACTTTTCCTAATCCAGGATACCATTCAGGTAGTCCATTGTCTTATACTTTTACAGGATTGCTTTCGGGCGTTCTATATTCTTTTATAGTATATGATGCTACAACAGGTTGTTACTACTCTGCCCAAGCAGCTACTCCAACGCAAACCCTTTCGGCTTTAACCAGTACTATTGATGCTGTAAAAAATGTATCGTGTAAGGGTAGTGCCGACGGAAATGTATCGTTTACATTTGCCAACTATAGTGGTACCTCGGTTCAATATACTGTGTATGGATTTCCGAGTAACGCTCCAATTGCACCACTAACAACGGGTACACTAACGGGGTTATCAGGAGCACCAGTTCCGGTTCTAAATATAGGACAATTGGCGCCAGGCACGTATTATATCTTGTTCCAAGAATTGACAGGTACCTTTGCGGGATGTACAATAACTTCGGCTAATTTTACAATAACAGAATCGGCAACCGATTTAACGCTATCGGCATCGTCGCCTAAAAACGACAATTGTGGATTAAATCAGGGTCAGGTAATTGCTCTTGCAGGAGGCGGAACGAGTCCGTATTATTTCAATATTTATCCTACAGGTTTTGTGCCTCCACTAAATATTCCAGTAAATAATGCCACATATTTAGCATTCTTGGCAACATTTACATCTACTTCATCTACGTTTAATGTCGAGTCAGGCAGTTATGATGTTTATGTAAAAGATGCTAACGATTGTATAAAAATGTATAATGTTCCAGTTGGTTTAGATGCCAATCCTACTATAAACCCTATTGTTACCGATCAATGTACGGCAACAAGTGGTAGTTTTACCTTTACACCAACAGGTTCAGGAATCGGAACATTAACCTATTCTATTAGTACAAGTCCTACGGTATTTTTACCTGCGGGAACGCCATTTGTGGTTACGCCAAGTGCAACGCCATATACGGTAACTATAAAAGATGGAAATGGTTGTACTGCATCTATACCAGTTACAATATATGCAAATATAATTTTCAATCCAACAGCACTCACGCAACCAACGTGTGTACCTGGAAACGATGGAAGTATAGCCGTAAACACACCATCGGGTGGTTCGGGTAATTTTACGTACTCTATTTTTCCAGTTGTGGGAACTTATGCGGCAGGAGTATTTTCAGGACTTCCTCCAAACACATACACAATATCTATTAAAGACAACACAACACTTTGTCCAGCAACAACGGCTACAGTAGTTTTAGATACACCAACTCCTGTAACGCTAAATCCGCCAACGATAACCATCACATCGTGTAATGGTGCAGCATCTACCGACGGAGGTTTTGTTGTGAATTTAGTTCCAACAACTACAACAATAAACAATAACCCGAATTATACGTACAGTATTACTGCAGCACCAGCTGCATTTGGAAGTGTTCCAACAGTTCCAACAACTAATAATGTATTTACGAATTTGCCCTCAGGTTCGTATGATGTTACAGTAGTTTCTGGAAGAGGATGTCTATTGGTTCAAACCATAGTTGTTGGACAGCCACCAGTAATTGCAATTGCTCCAATAACACCAACGGAATTTGGTTGCTCGGCTGGGACAAACACAACAAATTTTGCTCAAATTGTTGTTCCACCAGCATCAATAATTGGTGGTTCTGGAACCTATGTTACTTACGAATTTGTTGGGCCAGCACCATCAACAGCAATTTTACAAACAGGTTCTAGTAATAGTTATACAACCTCTAACTTTGCAGGAGGAACTTATACAGTAAATGTATACGATAACAAAGGCTGTAAAGGAAGTACAACGGTTATTATAAAACCATTCATTGCGTTGATTAGCACTAGTGTTAGTGTTAATGTTGGTGGCGAAATAGTTTGTGGTGGTAAAGAAAGTGTAACCGTAAACCTAGTTACAGCACCAGTAGCACCGCTACCAGCCAACTTGCAATACACAATTATTGGAGTTAATGGTACTGTTTATGGACCAATAGTTCAGGTAAACAATCCTATTTTTACAGGTGCAAATGGACTCCCAATAGGCGATTATTTGGTTACGGTTCTGAATCAAGATACAGGTTGTAGTATCCAAACCAATCATATTGTAGATAATCCAAACACTTTTGGTCTAGTAGTTTCGAACCTTGTACCTGTTTCTTGTTCTGCAGGAAGTAATGGTAGTGCTACAATTACAATTGTTGATAATTATATAAATTTAGCAGCAGTTCCGCCAAATTTAGACGATACAGGTGCATTTAGTTATACTATAATAAACACCATAACAAGCCTTGTAGTTGCCTCTGGATTTAACACAACAAGTTCGCCATTTTCTGTAAATATTACAGGATTGCCAGCAGGAAGTTACAAAATAGTTGTAACGCTAACCGGAAAACCATTTTGCCCCGTAGAAACTACGTTTGTAATTGGTCAACCAGCATTGCCATTTGCTCTTAATGGTTTGGCACACACTGATATTACTTGTGTTCCAGGAAGCGATGGTAGCATAACCGTAAATCTGCCAACTGGCGGATGGGGCGGCTACGAATATCAATTGGTTGGTCCTGTAAATGTTCCTTATTCAACAACTCCAAGTTTTACAGGGCTTACAAATGGATTTTATACGGTTAATGTTCGAGACATCAATTCGAATAACCTTTTAGACCCAACACCTTGTACGTTATTATTAACAATTACTTTGGGATTACCAACACCAATTCTTGCAACGGTAACACCAAGCACAGCCTTGCTACCTTGCGTAGACTCTCAAACGGCGACTATAACGGTTTCTGGAGTTTCTGGAGGATCAGGATCAAATTACACGTATGTATTGAACACTATTTTGCCTATTCCGAGTACATCGGCACAGCAAACTAATCCTGTGTTTAGTGGACTTGGAGCAGGATCATATTCTGTAACCATCAACGACGCTTGGGGCTGTTTTACAACCTCTCCAGTGTATGTAATTGCCGAACCGACTCTTGTCGATGCTAATCTATCACTAACAGCGCAACAAACGTGTACCGCGCCAACACTACAAGCCACGTTAACTATTAGCGCAACTGGAGGAACACCACCGTACAGATATAGTTCGGATAACATCACATTCTCTGTAGCAACTTTCAATCCATCAGTTCCTGTTTTGGTCAATCCATCATTGGTTCCGTATATTTATTATGTTATGGATGCTAACAATTGTAAGAGCGTTAAAACAAACAATATTACAGCACCACCATTAGTACCACTAGGTGCGACAGTACTAGCAACTTCGGTACTATCGATTGCTTGTAATGGTAATGCCGATGGTAGCATTAGAGTAGATGCTGTTGGAGGTATTTCGGGAGCATCATACATTTATACTTTATTAGATGCTGCAAGCGTTCCGGTTATATTAGCAGCACCACAAACAAACCCGAATGGCACAGGTGTATTTACAGGGTTAATTGCAGGTACTTATTTTGTAAAAGTGGATAGTGGTGATTGTACTTATACAACGCCAGCAATACTTATTGTAAATACTCATCCAGCATTAGCATATACGTTTATACAAACAAACGTAAAATGTTTTGGAGAAACTAATGGTTCAATGACCATTGTTCCTACTGGGGGATTTGGAATTATTAAAGTTGCAATAACAATTGGCTCTTTAATACCGAATTCTAATGAATATTTTCCAGCACCACTACCAGCAGGATATACTTTCAGTGACTTACCTATTGGACCATGTGTGATTAATATTCAAGATGAATTAGGTTGCTTTTTGAACTTCCCATTCACAATAACACAACCAACATTCTTGTCTTCAACTCAAACGGGTACCACGGTTCAGTCTATTTGTACTGGCGATCCAGCATCATTTCATGTAACAGTTGCAGGAGGAACACTGCCATATAGTTATACGCTAGACAGTCAAACTGGGCCAGTTACAACAGGTACTGCAGCACAAACTGTTTTCGATTTTACAAATCAAACAGGCGGAACGCATATTGTCTATATAACCGATGCCAATGGTTGTAAATCCAAAATAACGATAGCACTAAACCCGTCGGTGTTAATTAATCCTGTTGCGAAAGCAAAATACAATTGTCCAGGAATTACTCCTACTAATTACGTAGTAGTTACTGTAGATACTAGTGTTTCGGCACCAGGTTTAGTAGAATATTCATTAGATGGCGCTGCATATTTGCCAAACACATCAACATTCATAAATCTAACAGCTGGACCACACTATGTGCTTGTTCGATCAACTGTAAATGGTTGTGTTAAACGTTCTGATTTTGTAGTAATCCTTATAACTCCAATAGCATTAACGCTAACAGATGGCGGATTAAACGAAATTATTGCAACAACAGTTGGAGGAACACCAATCTATAATTACACATTAAATGGTCAAAATGTTGGAACTCTAAGTAATTATATTATTACACAAACTGGAAATTACACAGTAACCGTAACAGATGCCAGTGGTTGTTCGGACACAAAATCTAAATACAAAGTATTTATAGATATTTTTATACCAACTGTATTTACTCCAACAGGAGATGGTAATAACGACCTTTGGGGTCCAAAAAATACTGCAAATTACAAAAACATTATTACCTATGTGTTTGATAGATACGGTCGTAAAATCATTACATTGCGCGAAGGTGAGTTTTGGGATGGTAAGTATAACGGAACCGAACTACCGAGTGGCGATTATTGGTATGTAATTAAAATCGACGGAGAAAATAACGATCGTGAGTTTGTAGGTCATTTCACACTTTATAGATAACAAATCCAAACACGGTTTATGAATTCTCTAAATAAAAAGATTCAAATGAAAAGATTAATTATCGCAGTTTTTATATTATTCCTGACTAAATCTTTTAGTCAGGAATTAAACCTACCTGTTTTTACGCAATATTTGGCGGATAATCCATTTGTTGTTTCGCCAGCTTTTGCAGGAATTGGCGACAATGTTCGAGTTCGTGTAAACGGACTAACACAATGGGTTGGTATAAAAGATGCTCCACAAAACCAATCGCTATATGCCGACATGCGAATTGCCGACCGTTCGGGAGTTGGGCTTTCGTTGTATAATGACAGTAATGGTTTTACAAAACAAGCGGGTGCTAAATTTTCGTTTGCACACCATATTATTTTAGATTATTATTCTAAACAATATTTGTCATTTGGTATTTCCTATAATATCAATACTTTTAGAATAGATATAAGCAACTATAATATATTAGACCCAATTATAAACACTGATCGATATATTTCCAACAATAATTTCGATTTGAGTTTGCTTTATAGAATAGGTGGATTTTATACTAGTTTTAATGCCAATAATATTTTGACAAAACCAATTCGTAACTTTAGAGGGATTGAACCAAGTTTACTTCTAAATTATCAACTCTATTCGGGCTATGTTTTTAGAAATGACAATCGAGTAGAAATAGAACCATCGGCTTATTTTCAATACTATCAGAGCGATAAAAGATCGAGTACTGATTTTAATATCAAAATACGAAAATACGATAGAAATGACAATTATATTTGGGGAGGAATTTCGTATCGTTTTCTTAATGATCAATTGCTAAAACCATTGCAAGTTGGCCCAATGTTAGGACTAAAACATGCTAATTTTTATTTTGGATATTCTTATCAAAAAACATTAAACGAATTGTCGGCATACGATAACGGAACACATGTGATAACGCTTGGATTCGACTTTTTTCAAGGAATTAGTAATTGCCCTTGTACACAATATTTATCCAAAGACTAATCTCACCTCTACATTTTTCATGAAAACCATCAACGACTTTAATTTTAAAGATAAAAAAGCCATTATTAGAGTAGATTTTAATGTTCCATTAGATGCTAATTTTAATGTTTCAGATGCTACGCGAATTGAAGCAGCAAAACCAACGATTGATAAAATACTTGCCGATGGCGGAAGTATAGTACTAATGTCGCATTTAGGAAGACCAAAAGGCATAGAATCAAAATATTCTCTAAAACACATTCTGAAAAAGACATCAGAAATTTTAGGGATAGATGTTAAGTTTGCTGATAATTGCGTTGGGGATGTTGCGCTAAACGCATCAAAAAGTCTAAAATCAGCGGAAGTTTTGCTTTTAGAAAATCTTCGCTTTCACGAAGAAGAGGAATTAGGCGATGTTGGATTTGCAAAACAACTATCCGCTTTGGGCGATATTTATGTAAATGATGCTTTTGGGACAGCACACCGAGCACATGCCTCAACAACTATTATTGCTCAATTTTTTCCAAAAACAAAATGTTTTGGGTTGCTTATGGCTAAAGAAATAGAAAGTATAAATAAAGTATTAAAAGATTCTAAAAAACCGGTTACCGCAGTACTAGGAGGAAGTAAAATTTCGTCTAAAATTACAGTTATAGAAAATATTCTAGATAAAGTCGATCACATGATACTTGGTGGCGGTATGACATTTACTTTTGTAAAAGCATTAGACGGAGAAATAGGAAATTCTATTTGCGAAGACGACAAACAAGAATTGGCTTTAGAAATATTACGTTTAGCGAAGCAAAAAAATGTACAAATACACATTCCTGTTGATGTTATAGCAGCAGATAGTTTTTCGAACGATGCAAAAACACAAACTGTCGATGTTCGCAATATTCCTAAAGGATGGCAAGGGTTGGATGCAGGTCCAAAATCGCTAGAAAAATTCAAGGAAGTAATTCTAGAATCCAAAACCATACTTTGGAATGGCCCGCTAGGAGTTTTTGAAATGCCAAATTTTGCACACGGAACAATTTCCTTAGGAAATTACATTGCTGAAGCAACTCTAAACGGTGCATTTTCGTTAGTTGGAGGAGGCGATTCGGTTGCGGCGGTAAAACAATTTGGGCTAGAATCTAAAATGAGTTACGTTTCCACAGGCGGTGGCGCCATGTTAGAAATGCTAGAAGGAAGAGTTTTACCTGGAATTGAAGCAATATTGTCATAAAAACCCCATTTTTAACAATATTTATACAATTTTTAAGTTATAACTATTTAGTTTTGTAAATATTTCATATTTTTTTTAATTTTGCCTACTTAGTTATGAACCTTAAACGACACCTATATTGTTGTATACTATTGCTATCTTTTTCTGTGAATGCACAAATGGAAACCGATACTGTTGCAATAAAAAAAGACAATCGAATTCATATAATTTTAGATTCCATAAAAAGTAGTCCTAAAATTACTGTTTTAGATTCTATAAAAAATACTTTTGTAAAACACAATTCAATATCGAGCATCGATAGTCTTTGGATGAAAGAATTATCCAATAAAGAACTTTCTGATCTCGAATACCACGATGTCGAAAATCTAAATTTCGACGAAAAAGTTGCGTACGATTTGCCAACAGATGTTCTGAAAGAACGTCTGAAATTGATGGACGCAAAATCACCTTTTAATATTGAATATAATGTTGGACTGGAAAATGTTATAAAATCATTATTGAAAGGCAGAAAGAAATCGTACGAGCGTTTGCTTGCAATTTCTCAATATTATTTTCCAATGTTCGAAGAAGCATTAGCAAAATATAACATTCCGCTCGAAATAAAATACCTTGCCATTGTGGAATCGGCGCTGAATCCAAAAGCAAAATCGCGAGTTGGAGCAACGGGTTTGTGGCAGTTTATGTACGGAACGGGTTTGCAATATAAACTCGACATCAATTCCTATGTTGACGAACGCAGCGATCCATTGAAGGCAACAGAAGCGGCTTGCAAATATCTTTCGGGAATGTACGCGATTTTTGGCGATTGGGATTTGGTTTTGGCATCCTATAATTGTGGACCAGGAAATGTAACCAAAGCAATTCGTAGATCAGGTGGATTGACAAATTATTGGAATATTCGAAAAAATTTACCTAAAGAAACCGCAGGCTATTTACCAGCGTTTTTAGCAACCATGTATATTTTTGAATATCATAAGGAGCACGGAATCAATACATTGAAATCGCCTGTAAATTATTTTGCGACTGATACTTTAATGGTTAAACACCAACTTTCTTTCAATCAAATTTCTAAATTAATAGACATTCCGATTGCGGAACTTCAGTTTCTAAATCCATCTTATAAATTAGATGTTATTCCGTATGTAGAGAAACAACACAACTATTTGCGATTACCAAAAGAAAAATCAGCAATTTTTGCTTCGAATGAAGACAAAATTTACTTCTATGCAGACTATGAATCCAATTTGCGCGAAAAGCCAATGATTGAAGTTGCAAAAACTAAAGACACAGCAACATATAGTTATACAACGCAGCAGAAATGGGTTACAAAATACAAATCCTATAGAGTAAAACGAGGTGATAATTTAGCCGAAATTGCAATTAAATTTGGGGTTTCTTCTAATGATTTAAAAAAATGGAATCATTTACGTTCTAATACTGTTTCTCGTGGGAGAAATATTAAAATTATTACAAATGAAAATATTGCCGTTCGTGTAAAACAAAAAGTGATTCCAGTTAGTAAAACAATTGAAACTAAAACGACTGAAAACATGGCTATTGGAGATCCAACATCGGGAATTCAGACTAAATCAGACCCAAAATTAAATAACATTTCGCCAACGAATACTCCAAAAGAAGAGATTGTTTATCATAATGAAAAAGTAATTTCGTACAAAGATATTACCAAAATTTACAAAGTAAAAAAAGGCGATAATCTTGGAGAAATTGCTGATAAATACGATGTTACGATGTCGGAAATTAAAAAATGGAATAAATTGAAAAGTAATAATGTTCAGAAAGGTAAAAGCCTAAAGATTATTACGAATGAAAAAATTGTAACAATAGTTCGTAAAAAAGAAAAAAAACAGATAGAACAAATTGCTACACTATCACTAGAAAATAAGACTAAAAAAGATGAAATGGAAGTCGTGGACTCTAAAAAATCATTAGATTATGTTGTTTTGAAAGGTGAAAATTTTTGGACAATTTGTAAAAAATTCAATCTTACTGCCACCCAACTAAAACTTTGGAATGATTTAAAAGAAAATAAACTTGCTATAGGCTCTAGAATAATTGTATCAGAAAACTCGTTTAATGAATTTGTTTCGGAAAAAGCACTGAAAGAGGATAAAAAAATAGCCGAATCTAGAAAGCAAGAACAACTATATTTAGTCAAAAAAGGCGATTCTTTGTTTAGTATTTCTAGAAAATATCCAGGAGTTACAATTTCGGATTTAAAAAAATGGAATGATATTCGAGATGGCGAAATCAAACCAGGAATGAAGTTGAAAATTAGCGGATAGAAAACAAAAAAAAACAGAAGAAAACAAAAGAGACAGAATGAAAAAAAATTATCTATTATTGATTCTATTTTCGTTTTGTCTTTTTTCATGTGTTGACAAATCTAAAAAAACAATACCAACAACTTCTGGAAAAATTAATAGTATTTCGATTCTTATCGACGACGAACTTTGGAACGGCGAAATTGGGGATTCTATCCGAAATAAATTTGCAGCACCCGTAATTGGACTGCCTCAAGAAGAGCCAATATTTAACATTAATCAGTATCCTGTGAAACTCCTCGAAGGCTATTCGTCAAACAGTCGGAACATTATAATCGTAAAAAAAGAAGCAAAAAGCCGTTACGAATTTATTGAAAATGAATATGCAAAACCTCAAAATGTTGTTCATATTTCAGGTAAATCTCTTTTAGAAATTTTAGACACGATTCAAAAAAATGCACCTTCAATTATTGAGCGAATAAGAAAAACCGAGATTTCAGAATTTCAAAAATCAATTCGTAAATCGTTATTCGACAATAAAAAAAGAATTAAAAGATTTAATATTTTCATGGCTATTCCAAAATCATATAAATTTGTTTTGCAAAGAAATAAATTTGTATGGCTAAAAAAAGAAATAACTTCAGGTAGCAATAGTTTATTAATATATCAGGTTCCAATCTATACTGTCAAACAAGATAAAAATATTTTAGCAAGTATAATTAAAATGCGAGATTCTATAGGAAATTTGTATATTCATGGTAAGGTTCGAAATTCAAAAATGGTTTCTGAAACTACTTTCGTTCCGTTTTTTAATAAAATTTCGTTATCTGGAAAAGATGCTTTTGAAACCCGAGGAACGTGGGAAATGCAAAATGATTTTATGTCAGGACCATTTCTAAATTACTGTATTTTCGATAAAACCCATAACAGAATTATTGTTTTAGAAGGTTTTTGCTACGCTCCATCTAAAGAAAAACGTGATTTGATGTTTGAATTAGAATCAATTATCAAATCTATTAAATTTATAAAAATCAAAAAATAAAAATCTAATGAAATTAGAATGGAAAATAAAGCCATTTAATACACTTTCTGCTCAAGAAGTTTATTCTTTTTTGAAACTGCGATCAGAAGTATTTGTTGTGGAACAAAATTGTGTGTTTTTGGATATAGATGGTAAAGATAGTATCGCTTTACATTTGATTGGTGAATATGATAAGAAAGTTGTCGCCTACGCGAGATTATTTAAGGCAGGTGATTACTATAAAAATGCATCTATCGGAAGAGTTGTTATTGATGCAAAATATCGAGACAAAAAATGGGGAAACGATTTGATGGAGCAAGCAATTTATGGTATTTTACAGCATTTCAACCAAACAAAAATTACCATTGGTGCTCAATTATATTTACAAAAGTTCTATGAAAAACACGGTTTTGTAGTAACAAGCGATGTGTATTTAGAAGACGATATTGACCATATTGAAATGAAAAGAGAGTAGTAATTATTTTTCTTCTCCCCAATTTTTCAATTCTTCGTCCGACCAAAGTTCTGGAAAAAAAATGCGCCTTTGGTATTTTGGGTGCATGTATTTTTTCCAATCGCTACCACCGGTGGCTTCGCCATTGCCAGAAGATTCGATGTATTTTTTTGCTGTATCTAGGTGCTGCATTACCCAAGTAATATTTACTGTGTGATCGTAATGACGCATGGCATGAACTAATTCTGGATTTTTTTGATTTATTTCGGGTAATTCTTTAAATTTTTGCCAAATATTAATTTTATTATATTCTTGCATATATAGCAAAAATTCGGTTTTATATTTTCGTTCGAATTCTAAAATCAGAAATGATTTTTTACCAGTTTCATGGTCTTTGCCTGCCGCTTGCCAATATAAATGCTCGAAAGCATGGTCGTATGGCGTATTTCTATCAATAGTATTTCGAAAACGATAATCAATTAAGTTTATTAAATCCGTCGAAGCAAATTCTATAAAACGATATTGAGCACTCTGAAAACCACTTGCTGGAGTTAATGTGTTTCGAAATTTCATATATTGTTCCACTTCCATTCCGTCGCCCATAATGTCGAAAGAAGTGGTTAGCATATCGAAGTAGCGGCTAATTCGCTCTAGTTTGCTGGTAAAGAAAATTGTATCTGGTTTTGATTTATGACAAATTTGATTCATTTCCCATAAAATCATTTTAAACAATAATTCGTTTACCTGATGATACATAATAAAAACCATTTCATCGGGCAAAACGGTTCTTTGGGTTTGTAAACTTAACAAGGCGTCGGTTTGAATATAATCCCAATAGGTAATTGGTTTTGACCAAAGTAAGCCTTCGAGATGCGTATCAGTTTTTTGGTCAATTTTGTTAAATTTTTCTTCTAAATTATTTAAAAGTTCATTCCGTTTATCCTTATCCATGTTTTTTATTGTGCTTTTATTTTAAAAGAATTTTTCAACCCTTTGAAACCTTCTAAATCTGCTTTTATAGAGCCAACGGCTAGACTTGCCTTAATCCTAACAGGAACTTTGTTATCATCATCGGAAATCCAAACCGTTAAACTTTCTTCTTCTTTAAAAACACGTCCAGATTGAACCAAAGGTCTAAAAATCATGCATGGAACAGTTCCAAATTTGGTTTCAACATCTTCTCGACCCATAAATTTGAGTTTAAATTTTGTGATTTCATCATCAAAAAACATGTCAACAGCAATATATTCTCCTACTTTTATTTTATCTACTGCAGGATGATTTCTTAAATAATAAAAAGTAGAAACAATATCCTGTACATTCTCGGTAACACTTATAGTCTTTTCGGTTTTATTTTTATAATCTTTCACTAAAATTTTATTTGTGTCTTGATTAAAAAAGCCTTCCTGATTTTTGGTATAACCACCTTCGTCGATTTGACGAACGTACTGATAAGGTTTTGATGTCAATTTATCGAAATAACTTTCGTAATTATCCTGAACATTAAAAAACATTTTTGCCATTCCGGTTGTATATCCCGTGCCAATGGCATGAAATACTTTTTTGTTGTCTTTAGTGGCTTCTTTAACTTCTAGGGTAGCATATCCAGCATTAATTAGACCGTAATGAATTCTAAATTTAAACCATTCCCCTACCTGAAAAGCGTCTTCTCTTTGTGTGTCGAAACTAACGGTAATCACAAGTAATAATAAAAGTACTAATTTTTTCATTTTAAATTTGTTTACATTTATTTTCATTTAATAAAGACAGAAAATAAATTTTGGTTTGTTGTTTCAAATCTATTCAATATTCGTACCAAATATACAAAAACCAAAAAAACCCAGCCAAATTTTGACCGAGTTTTTAAGCTATTAACCAACCATAAAACTATAAATTATGAAAACTTATATAAACTCCGGAAACCACTCCTTTGTTTTGGTGTGCAAAGATAGGTAGCTAATTGAATTATACTTAACAAAAAGTAAACTTTAACATTTGTTCTTCAAAATGAGCAACACTACATCGGTGTATGTTGCGGATTACGCAACAAAACGATAGTTTTGTTACAAAGTTCCTCGTTTGGCTTGCTCTCTTTCAATAGATTCGAACAATGCTTTGAAGTTTCCTGCTCCAAAACCTTTGGCACCCATTCTTTGAATGATTTCGAAAAACAAGGTTGGACGATCTTCGACTGGTTTGGTGAAAATTTGCAACAAATATCCATCCTCATCGGCATCGACCATTATGGCTAGATTTTCGATTTTGGTCAAATCTTCTTTCATCATGTCCATGTGAACGCCCAATCTTTCTGGAATTGCCAAATAATATTCGTGTGGCGGTGCCGATAAAAATTCGACTCCACGTTGTTTTAATTGACTAACAGTTTCAATAATATCATCGGTTGCAATAGCAATGTGTTGCACGCCTTCTCCTTCATAAAAATCTAAATATTCTTCTATTTGTGAACGTTTGTTACCTTTTGCTGGTTCGTTTATCGGGAATTTGATTCTTCCGTTGCCGTTGCTCATTACTTTAGACATCAAAGCAGAATATTCAGTATGGATTTGTTTATCATCAAACGAAAGAAAATTGACAAATCCCATAACTTCTTCGTAGAATTTTACCCAAGGATTCATTTGGTTCCAACCTACATTTCCAACCATGTGGTCGATGTATTTTAAACCAACTGGCGAGGGATTATAATCTGATTTATGTGCCACAAATCCTGGCAAGAAAGCACCTTTGTAATTTTTCCGTTCTACAAACATGTGGACGGTTTCGCCATAAGTATAAATTCCGGCACGAACAACTTCGCCAAATTCGTCGGTTTCTACAACGGGTTCCATGAATACTTTGGCTCCACGTTTTGTAGTTTCTTCGAATGCTGATCGAGTATCTTCGACCCAAAGTGCAATAATTTTTACTCCGTCACCATGTTTTTTTACATGTTCGCCAATTGGAGAATTACTATTTAATGCTGTCGTTAAAACCAATCGGATTTTGTCTTGCTTCAAAACATAAGATACGGAATCTCTTGATCCTGTTTCTAAACCTTTGTAGGCGTGCGATTGAAAACCAAAGGCTGTTTTGTAGAAATGTGCCGACTGCTTTGCGTTACCTACATAAAACTCTACATAATCGGTTCCTAATAATGGAAGGAAATCTTGCGCTCCTTCGAATATTTTTTCTAAGCCGTATTCGACTGATTTTACTTCTTTACTCATGTTTTATTTGTTAACTCTGTCAGGGTTTCAAACCCTGACAGAGTTGTGTTTGTAATAAAATTATTCTAACCAACTCTTATAATACTTCCCATCGTCCAATCCCATTGCAATTTCGGTAACCATTAGCGGTCGAAATGTATCCACCATTACGGCAAGTTCTTTGGTTTCTTTGTGACCAATGCTTCGTTCCATGGCACCAGGTGCTGGCCCGTGTGGAATGCCTTTTGGATGTAATGTTATATGACCTTGTTCAATATTATTGCGTGACATAAAATCGCCATCGACGTAATACAAAACCTCGTCAGAATCGATATTACTATGGTTGTAAGGTGCAGGAATCGATTTTGGATGGTAATCGTACAATCTTGGGCAGAAAGAACACACTACAAATGTCGCCGTTTCGAAAGTTTGGTGTACTGGTGGCGGCTGATGCACACGACCTGTTATTGGTTCGAAATTGTGAATTGAAAATCCGTACGGGAAATTGTATCCGTCCCAACCCACAACATCAAACGGATGTGTGGCGTAAACGAATTCGTGAATCATGCCTTCTTTTTTGATTTTGATGAGGAAATCTCCTTTTTCGTCATGGGTTTCTAAGTTTTTAGGCAATTTAAAATCACGTTCGCAAAATGGTGAATGTTCCAGATGTTGTCCTGATTCGTTTTTGTATCGTTTTGGTGTATAAAATGGTGCAAAGGATTCGACGTAAAAAAGTCTATTTTCTTCGGTATTAAACTCGATTTGATAAATCATTCCACGAGGAATAATAAGGTAATCGCCATATTCAAAATCGATATTTCCGAGCATTGTTCTTAACTTTCCTGAACCTTTGTGAATGAAAATTAATTCATCAGCATCAGCGTTTTTATAGAAATAATCAGTTACTGATTTTTGTGGAGCGGCAAGACCAATGGTGCAATCTTTATTGACTAACATTGGTTTTCTTGATTCGAGAAAATCGACTTCTGGCTTGAGTTCGAAGCCTTTGAACAATAACGATTTAATGTTTTTATCGATAGCAATCTTTGGCTCGACCGAATAAGATTTTAAAATTTCTTTTACTTGAGTTGGCCTATGAATGTGATACAACAAAGACGAATGTCCGTGAAAACCTTCGGTGCCAAACAATTGTTCGTAGTAAAAACCGCTGTTTGGTTTTTCGAATTGTGTGTGTCGTTTTTGCGGAAAATCGCCTAGTTTGTGGTAAAGCATTGGATTGTAAATTTACGATATTAGATATTTGATTTCAGAATTATTCTGAAATTAAATCACAATCTAATTGTTAAAGCAAATATCGGGAAAATTTGTGTTTAAGAATTGTTTATTATAAAATATTTATAAATGAAAAAACTTTAAAAAATGATGAATCAAGTTTTAAAGTTTTTTTGATATTTTTAAAATACAATTACCGTTTCAAATAAACCAAAGCTAGAGTGACAGCAATTTGACCAATCCAAAATAAAAACATCCATTTGATGATTTCTGATTTTTGATCTTTCATTTCAATTTTAAGTTGCAATATATCATCTTTTGTTGCTATTCTATCTTTTTCGTTTTGAAATTTATTATCTATAACTTCTTCTATACTCGTTACCATTTCTTTAGCCTTGCCTTCGGATTTGGCTAATGGTAGAAATAATTCATAGAGTTTAAAAGATTGACTTGCAGTAATCATAATGATTTATATTTATTACAAATTTACAAATTTATTTTTTGCTTGGATTATTTATAACAGAATTATTTTTGCTGTAAGTAAAATAAATTACCAAACCAATGGCTAGCCAAATTCCCAGTCTTAACCAGTTTGTCCAACCTAATCCGAAAATCATTGCCAAGCAAACTGCAACGCCTAAAATTGGCACTAATGGAACCAATGGTGTTTTGAATTCACGTTTTAGATCTGGATCGGTTTTTCTTAATACAATTACCGAAATACAAACTAATATAAACGCGAATAACGTTCCAATACTTGTCATATCTCCGACAATATCTCCTGGAATAAATGCTGCAAACAAACCAACAATTACTAAAATTGCTAGATTTGCTTTATATGGCGTTTTGTATTTGGAGTGAACATCACTAAAGAATTTTGGCAATAATCCGTCTTTTCCCATTGAATAAAAAATTCTAGATTGACCTAACAACATTACTAATATTACTGATGAAAACCCTGCTAAAATAGCAACAGTTACAAAGTTTGCTAACCATTTATACCCAATCATATATTTTCCGATTGCAAATGCTACCGATGCTTCTTTTCCGTTTGTTCTAAAGTCTTCGACAGTTGCAATTCCTGTAAGAACGTGTGCAAAAAGTATGTATAAAACCGTACAAACCGCTAATGAACCTAAGATTCCAATTGGCATATCGCGTTTTGGATTTTTAGTTTCTTGTGCTGCGGTGCTAACTGCATCAAACCCAATAAAGGCAAAAAATACAGTTCCTGCTGCTCCAAGAATTCCCATTATTCCTCCATAACTATGATTAATTCCGTGCTCATCTGTAAAAATGCTTTCAGCAGGAATATAAGGCGTATGGTTTACCGGGTTTATAAAACTCCATCCAAAAATTATAATCATTATTACAATCGAAACTTTTACAACAACTATAATTCCATTTACAAAAGCAGATTCTTGAGTTCCTTTTATCAAAAGTAAACTAATTACTGCAACTATAAAAAACGCAGGAAGGTTTATCATTCCGTCAGAAACGACTCCCGTTACTGGATCTGTAAAATGTTGAAAAGGCGAATGCGACAAAGAGTATGGGATAGGATTCATATGCAGCACATTGACCAGCAGATTATTAAGGTATTCGCTCCAAGCAATACCAACTGTTGCTGCTCCAACAGCATACTCTAAAATTAAATCCCAACCAATAATCCAAGCCAAAAGTTCTCCCATTGTTGCATAAGTATACGTATATGCGCTTCCTGAAATTGGAATTGATGATGATAATTCGGCGTAACAAAGTCCTGCCAAAGCACAACCTATTGCTGCTACTATAAATGCAATTGTTACTGATGGTCCTGCGTTTTGAGCAGATGCCATTGCGGTTCTTACAAAAAGTCCTGCTCCAATTATTGCTCCTACACCAAGTGCGACAAGCGACCAAGCGGTTAATGTTCTTTTTAATCCTTTTTCAGAATCGGTTGCTTCTGCCATTAGCGATGCAATGGATTTCTTTTTCCAAATAGACATAAATTTGTATTTATTTTTTTAATAGATGGCTAAAGTAAGGTTTTTTTATAAAAAATGAAATTTTATTGTATTTTTCATTTATTTAAAACCAAAAACCTACGTTAAACCATACAAATCCTTTGTTAGTATCGGGCGACCAACTATATTTTATTTCCAACGGACCAATTATAGTTTCAATTCCGTATCCCAAAGCATAGCCTGAATACTTGGAAGTGACAACTTTTTTTGTAGATCGAAAAAGATTATCTTCGATATTGGCAAAGTTTGCAGCAAAATTCACATGATTTTTTTTATAAAATTCGTAATCTAATGTTACTGTTTCTTTTATGAAACTGTTTGCTCCAATACTTAAAAAATCATATCCAAAAAGAGGTTTAAAATTATTTGCGGCTGCAAAGCCATAGCCACCAAAAACAAAATTTAGATACGGAATGTCTCGGTTTCCTAACGTAAAACCAATTTCAGATTCGGATTTGAAAGTTGTTTTTTTATAAAATGCTTTAGCAAAAATTAAATCGCCTTTTGCAATTGATAATGGATATATTTTAACCGAAAAATCAGCCGAAGTTATATACGACTGAAAATCGCCAGAGAAATACAATCCATTTTTAGGAAAATATTTGTTGTCTAACGAATCGAATTTTAAACTTCCAAAAAGACTATAATAATCGCTGTTTTCGAATATCTGATTGTTGTTTTGTAAGGTTTCGGATTTAATGTTAATATGTCTGTATTCCGTGCCTAATTGAATTAAAAATTTTTGCTTAAAAACGGTTTGAACATAAGCCTGATTGGTAATGTCGGAATAATTAATGTTTAAAGAACTTATTCCTAAAAGCGAAAATAGTTGACCGTTATTGAAAT
>JAYUFL010000085.1:0-1883 GCA_043738745.1 Bacteroidota bacterium | reverse complement strand
TTACAAATGGAAAAAATATTCAATAATACACAAGTCGCATTTTCATTAAAAAGTGATACCGAGTTAGATAGAGCCTATTTTTTATTCAAAATGATTGCCAATCAGCCTTTGGTTCGCATAGGAACTGCGGTTACCAATTTTGCATTGAAAGCCAATTTGCCAGTAGAAGGATTGATTCGTGCTACTGTTTTTGATCATTTTTGTGGCGGAATTAACGAAGAAGATTGCTTGAAAGTAGTTGATAGTATGTTTACAAAAGGCGTTTCATCGGTTTTGGATTATTCCGTAGAAGGAAAAGAGGACGAAGCCCATTTTGACGATGCAATGAATATGGCACTCAAAATTATTGATTTTGCCAAAGAAAAAAAATCGATTCCGTTTGTGGTTTTCAAGCCAACTGGTTTTGGAAGATTCGAATTATATGAGAAATTAGGCGAAGGGCAAACCTTAAATATTGATGAACAAGCCGAGTGGAATAGGGCAGTAGCACGTTTTGATAAAGTTTGTAGTTCGGCTCATAAAAATGATATTCAGTTGTTGATAGATGGCGAGGAAAGTTGGATGCAAGATGCTGCTGATGATTTAGCGGAATCGATGATGAAAAAATACAATAAGGATAAATGTATCGTTTTCAATACGTTACAAATGTATCGTTGGGATCGATTGGATTATCTTAAAAAATTACATGAAAGAGCCAAAGTAGATGGATTTTATATTGGAATGAAATTGGTTCGTGGCGCTTATATGGAAAAAGAAAACAAACGTGCCGAAGAAAAAGGATATAAATCACCAATTTGTGAATCGAAACAAGCAACCGACGATAATTATGATGCTGCTGCCAACTTTATGATGCAAAATTTGGACAAAATGGCAATTTATTTAGGAACGCACAACGAAGATAGTTCGTATAAAATGCTTGAATTGATGCAAAAAAACGGAATTGCTAACAATGATCCTAGAATTTGGTTTGGACAATTGTACGGAATGTCGGATAATATTAGTTACAATTTAGCCGAAAACGGGAATAATATCTCTAAATATTTACCTTTTGGTCCTGTAAAAGATGTTATGCCATACTTGATTCGTCGTGCCGAAGAAAACACATCGGTTGCTGGACAAACCAGTCGAGAATTAAATTTATTGAAAATAGAAAGAGATAGAAGGAAAGGGAAAAATTAATAATTATTTAGAAGTAAACATAGTGTGATTTTATATTTTTGCATTATTTTTGAAAATAAATATAAAAATAATGAATATTTCTCAATTGTCTGAAAATGAATATGCTAATTTTTTTTCTACTTACATCGATATATTGGATAATGTAAACCTACAAGAAGATTTAGAAATTTTTTTACACGAATTTATCAAATTTATTCAAAATATTCCATTAGATAAATTCGATTATAGATATGAAGAAGGAAAATGGACTATTAAAGAAATAATTCAACATTTAATTGATACAGAACGTATTATGAGTTATCGCGCTTTGCGAATTTCAAGAAATGACCAAACAAATTTACCTGGTTTTAACGAAAATGATTATGTTGAGAATACGAATGCAAATACAAGAAGTATTCAAGATTTATTAACCGAAATGGCAGTTGTTCGACAAGCAACATTATCGCTTTTTAAATCATTTTCCGAACAACAATTACTAAGATTTGGAAATGCTTCTAATCATAGAATTTCTGTTCGAGCACTTGGGTTTATAATAATTGGACATCAAAAACATCACCAAAATATATTTCAACAACGTTATTTGAATAATTTCAAAAAATATTAATTTTAAAATCTTCAAAAAACAAAATGGATTCAATTCACTACATAAGTTCCGAAATTCTAACTTTAGAAAAACTGAACGAAATCATATCATTCAACAAATC
>JAYUFL010000084.1:0-14679 GCA_043738745.1 Bacteroidota bacterium | reverse complement strand
CAAAAGGTTCTGATTTTCAGGAAATAATAACCACAACTAATTCGGGCGTTTTCTTGGATTATTCTGAAAAAGATAAACTGAAAACCGTAATTTTGGATTTTTACAATCAGTTTTTAGATGGAAATCTAAAATCGAATGCCGTTGGTTTACAACACTATTCTAGAAAGAATTTAACTCAAAAATTGGTTCAACTTATAACTCTTTAATTTACTGAGATTGCTTCGTGCCTCGCAATGACAACACAATGGGAATAGTTCTAAATCAGTCTATAAAAAACACCTTGATTACCTATTTTGGTTTTGGAATAGGAGCAATCAATGCGCTTTTTTTGTACACCAATTTTTTAGGAAAAACCCATTACGGAATGGTTGCTTTTTTGCTTTCGGCAGCAAATATCATGATGCCGCTCATGGCTTTTGGGGTTCACAGCACCATGATTCGGTTTTTTTCGAGATATAAAACGGAACAGGAACGCGAAAAATTTATGAGTTTTATGCTCGTAATGCCTTTGCTTCTCATTATTCCAATTACAGTCATAACGTTTTTTTTCTATGATCAAATTGCTTTTTATTTATTGAAAAAAAATCCCGAAATAAAACCTTTTTTGTGGTTAATTCCAGTAATTGGAATTTGTATGGGTTATTTTGAGGTTTTTTATGCTTGGGTAAAAGTGCACATGAAATCGGTGGTTGGAAATTTTATTTCCGAGGTTTTGGTTCGGATTATTATCATGTTTTTATTGTTTTGCGTACATTTTGAATGGATTACAAAAGACGAATTTATTTATGGTTTACTAATTGCATATTTATTGCAGTTTTTTGTGATGAAAATGTATGCCATTCGAGTAAAAATGCCAACTCTAAAATTGTCTATTCCCGAAAATGTAAAAGAACTTTTTGGATATTCGTTTTTTATAATTTTATCGGGAAGCGTGGCTGTTTTACTTATGGATTTCGATAAAGTAATGATTCCCAATTACATAAAAATAGAAAATAACGCTTTATATTCTGTTGCGATTTTTATTGCAACCGTTATTGCTGTTCCAAGTCGCGCCATGTTGCAAATTATTTATCCCATTACGGCAAAACTCATGAACGAAAATAAGCATGAGGAATTGAATGATTTGTACAAAAAATCGGCCATTAATCTTCAAGTTTTTGGAGGATTAATCATGCTTGGAATTTTCTTGAACATAACCGAATTGTACAAACTAATTCCCGGAGATTATTCGGGCGGAATTATAGTTGTTTTTATTATTGGTTTGACCAAATTTTACGATGTAATATTAGGAAACAATAATGCCATAATATTGAATACAAAATATTACAAATCGGTTTTGTTTTTTGGTTTATTATTGGTTTTTATGATGGTTGTTTTGAACATGATTTTAATTCCACCCTACGGAATTGTTGGCTCGGCATGGGCAACGCTAATTTCGGTGATGGTTTACAATACCATAAAATTGCTTTTTGTAGTCAAGAAAATGAATTTATACCCGTTTACCGTAAATACTTGGAAATCGTTTGGAATTATTGGGTTGGTTTTTGTTGGGTTTTATTTCTGGGATTTTCCTTTTCATCCTATTGTAAATATTATTTTGAAATCGGTTTTGATAACAATAGTTTATGTTTATTTGAATTACAGATTTTTGATTTCCAAAGAAATAAATAACATGATCGAAAAATATATTTAAAAACTCTCAACAAAAAATCCCGCTAGTATGAATAAGCGGGACTTTTCTTAACAAAACCAAACCAAAACTTTATCTTCTATTTTTTCTGTCATCAGATTTATTCTCATCTGAATCCCCTTCTTTATTTTTATTTATTTTTTCACGATTACCATTTTGTTTGTAGTAATAATAGTTATCATCATTTTGTTGATTATCGTTATTTTCATACTGATGATGCTGGTTTCCAAAATGATGACCGTTGTCGTAATGTACATTATTATTGCAATATGGTTGATAATTTCTAAATCCTTTTACCTGACCGAACATATCAATAATTTCACCAAAGCGATTGTAAACAATCTGTAAACCACCAACTTGCTCTAGTGCATAACGATTATATCTCATGTAAACCGAACCAATTCGTGATACTCGATCTTGAAAATCGTAGTTGATAAATGTATTTCCAACACGACGAACTCTGCCAAAATCATCACGTTCTATTGCTACTCCGCCATTTAGGTTAATGTTTACTTCAAAACTTCGTCTTCCTGCAGTTTTGTAATACATGCCACCTTGAGAATTTTCGTTTTGAGTATTAAAATCGAATTCTCCGTTTGGAAACACATAAAATTGAATTCCTCTTTCGTTAAATTCAATAGGTTCATCACGATTAAAACGAGTTGTTAACTCTATATTTTTTTCCGCATTATTGATTATATCGGATGCTTTTGCTATGTTTGCAACTAACATTAAACTAGCCACAAAAAGGGTAATTTGTTTCATAATCATAATAATTTATTTTTTGTCTACTCTTTCAATTTTCGACTTCCTTGAACTTTTTATAGTTATAAATCATATTTCAAAACTCGTGCCAAAGTTTTTTATACATTATAAATATCACAAGTTTTCTGTGAAAAATTTTGTTATATTTGCTAACATATTGCTTAAACCTAATGAATCATGCAAAATAAATTCCGAATAGTTGTTGTATTCTTTTTTTTATATTTTTCTAATGACTTGTTTTCTCAAACATTTCAACAAGCATATCAAAATATTGTAAACCAAGTATCACAACAAAACGTAACCGATGATTTGACTCAATTTGAGGCTCTTGGTCGAAAAGCACAAGGCAATGTAGCATTGGGTAACACTTTAGATTGGTTAAAAAATAAATATTTGAGTTATGGTTATTCGGCTTTGCAAATGACAGAGCATACATATACCTATAATAGTACTACTAACAAAAATTTGATTGTTACTAAAATTGGAACTGTATATCCTAAAACGTTTGTAATTATAGATGGTCATTATGATACGCTAAATGGAACAGGTACTAACGATAACGGAAGCGGAATTGCTTGTATTTTGGAAACAGCGAGACTTTTGCAGAGCGTTCCAACAGAATATTCTATAAAATTTATTAATTTTTCTTGTGAAGAAGATGGTTTAGTAGGAAGTAAAAATTTTGTAAATCAAATTGTTAATTCGACCACGCCTAAAATGAATATTCTTTTAGTGTTAAATATTGATGAAGTAGGTGGAGTAAAAGAGTTAACAAATGATACAATCACTTGTGAACGAGATACTAATAATTCACCATCAACAAATAATTCACAATCGACTATTTTTACAAATCAGTTAATAAATATTGTGGGTTTTTACTCTCCTCTAAAAACAGTTTTGTCTTATGCTTACGCATCGGATTATATGTCTTTTCAGTCGAATAATGACATTATTACTGGGCTTTTCGAAACTAACGAAACTACACATAAACATACAACATCAGATTTTTTAAGTTTTATGGATCCTGTTTATAATTATAATGTTGCAAAAGTTGCCGTTGGAGCAATGTTGCATTATGCTATTGCAAGTACTACTTTGGCTACTCAAAATTTTGATAACAATTCTCAGGTAAGTTTTTTTCCGAATCCTACAAAAGATATTTTAAACATTAACCTTGGATCACTTTCTGAGTCAGATTATGTTTTTACTATAATTGATATTAATGGTAAAATCATTTTCAAAAAAGAAATTCAAAATGCAAAACAAATAGAGCAAATTTCGGTTTCTCAACTTTCTAAAGGAATGTATCTGGCAGTTTTAGAAAATTCTAAAAATAAAATAACAAAAAAAATTATGATTGATTAAATTTATTTCCATAAAAGTATAAAATGCTCAAAATTAATTTTTTGAGCATTTTTTTTAATAACGCAACGTCTAACATAGATTAAACAAAAGTTAAAAATAATTTTCAAGAGCAATTTGTTAATAAATTTCATAAAGTTATCAACAATTTGTTGATTTTTTTTTACTTTAAATTAAAATAAATCATTTTTTTATTGTATTAATAAATAATAGTATTACTTTTATCCAAAATTTAATAGTATTTCATGGATAAAATTACACATTGCTTATTCAAAACTAAACTAATTTGTTATAGTTTTATACTTTTTCTTTCGCTGTATTCAACTGTTAATTTTGCTCAGTGTGCTGGTAACGATGCGACTTTAACGGTTTGTGATAATACGAATCCAGCGAATTTGGCTATTAGTCTTTTTCCGCTTTTAGGAGGAACAGCTGTTGTAGGTGGAACTTGGACGGATGACATGTTATCTGGAGGGTTTAACACAACAACTGGTGTTTTAAATGCACAACAAATTATTCAAAGCGGAATTTATACTTATACTTATACCGTAACAGGAGTTCTGGGTTGTGTTGATAATAGTTCGACTGTAACAGTAACTATTGGTGGCTATGCTGGAGTAGCAGGGCCGAATGTATCTGTTTGTAGCGATAGCGGAAGTTTTAATCTTTTTCAGGTATTTAATGGAAGTACAAATAGCCCACAATCTAACGGAACTTGGTATAATAATACCAATAGTACACCTGTTACTGGAAGTTCGATTTCGATAGCAGCCCTTGGAGTAGGAACTTTTCAATTTACCTATACGGTGGCTGCAATAGGAACATGTCCTCCATCTAACGCTGTTGTTTTTGTAACAATATATAAATCGCCTGTAGCAGGAACTGCAACTAATTTAGTTTTGTGCGAAGATAATTTATCAACCTACACAAACGTTGATTTAAACACATATCTTACCGGACAAGATGCTGGAGGACGATGGTCAGAAACTATCGTAACTTCGGAAATTACAACTGCTTTTGATCATAATGTGAATGTTCAAAACATTTATAACACACTCGGAGCAGGAACCTATGGTTTTACTTATACCGTTTCTCCATTAAATCCAATTTGTAGTTCAAAAGCAATCACCGTAAACATTATAATTGAAAAAAAATTAAATCTTACAGGAGGAACTTTTAATATAAATAGCGACATCTGCGAAAGCCAAATTGCAACAGCAACTTATACAGGAACTATAACTCAAGGAACTCAACCGATTCCAAAAGGTCAATATAGTGTTACTTATCAAGTAGTCGGACCAACATCTACAGTTAGTAATACTATTTTAGCAAATTTTAACAACGGAGTGATGACTTTTCCGATGAGTTCGGTGTCTTTTCAGCAAGTTGGAGTTTTTACTGTAAATATTACAAACATTAGTATTCTTGGTAATTTAGGTTCTTGTACAAATATTATTAATTTGAGCGACACCCTAACGATTTCTCCAACTCCAATGATTAATAATGCAACTTTAACTATCGATCCTGTTTGTCAAGGCTTTAGCCCGTTAGTTCAAATGTCAACCTTAAGTAATATTGCAGATGGAAATTATCAATTGACTTATAACTTATCTGGCAGTAATAGTGCAAATAATCAAAATGCAACTATTGTTGTTACAGGTGGGGTAGCAAATTTTTCAATTCCTGCAACATTAGTTCCAAATTCTGGTACTACAACAATTTCAATTGTAAATATTGTAAATTTAATCTCGGGTTGTTCTAACACTACTACCTTAATTAAGCCATTCGAAATTAAACCTTTGCCAATTGCATCGACTTTGTTTGTTGCTGTGAGCAATGTTTGTAAAAACGAACCCGTAACAGTTGCTTTATCTGGATTAGGAGTATTAGCAAACGTAACCATAAGTTACATCCTTTCTGGAGCGAATACTACTGTAACAACTCAAACCATTACTCTTGCTCCAATAAGTGGAACTGCTACTTTTGTAATTCCGCAAACACTATTACCAAATACAGGATTGTCAACAATATCGATCACGAATCTTTCGAATACGGGTAACAGTTGTGGTGTTATACCTAACAATGTTAATGGAGCGTTTACAATTAGTCCATTACCAACCGCTCCAGTAGCAAACAACATCAATTTTTGTAAATTAGATAATGCTACAATTGCAAGTTTACTTCCTTCTGGAACCCAATATCAATGGTTTAATTCACCCACTGCAATAACTGCGTTAACTAGTACAACGCTTTTGGTTTCAGGGAATTATTATGTGCAACAAACAAGTGCAATAACTGGATGCAAATCTCCAAGAACAATGATTTCTGTTATAATTAACGAATTGCAAACACCAACTTTAAACGCAAACGGTCAAAATTTTTGTGGACTCGATAATCCAACGTTGCAACAATTGTCCAACAATACTGCATCGACTGGAACATTAGTTTGGTACAATGCAGCAACTGGAGGCACTCAATTATCGAATGCAACCTTGTTAACGCAAGGAACAACCTACTATGGTTTCAATTTTTCGAGTGTAACAAGTTGCTACTCCACAACTGGCCTACCAGTTACAATATCATTAACAGACTGTAATACGGTTCCAGGTGTTGGTAATCCATATGATTTTTTTGTCCCAGACGGATTTTCGCCAAATGGTGATGGGATTAATGATGTTTTTGAAATTCCTAAAATTCAATTTTTATATCCAAATTATACTCTAGAAGTTTATAATCGATATGGAAGTTTATTGTTTTCTGGCGATGTAAATAAACCTTCTTGGGACGGAAAAAACTCAGAATCAACAAACCTTTTAGATGGAATTGCACCTAATGGAATCTATTTTTATATTATTAATTTTAATAAAGATGACAAATCGCCTGAACAAGGTCGTTTGTATTTGAATCGATAATTCCATCTTTTTACTATTTTAAACAAATTTCAAATGAAAAAAATAATACTAATCGTAGGTTTTATACTTTCTATACTTAGAGTTTCGGCTCAGCAAGATCCTGAATATACTCATTATATGTACAACATGAGCATAATAAATCCTGCCTATGCAACCGGAATTGGCTCCGAATTGAGTTTAGGTTCACTGTATAGAAATCAATGGGTTGGAACTGTAGGAGCACCAAAAACGTTAACCTTTTTTGCACACACTCCTGTTAATAAAAAAGTAGAAGTTGGTCTTTCATTTATTTCGGACGATATTGGAGATGGTGCAAAAAAAGAAAATAATTTCTTTGCTGACTTTGCTTACGTACTACAATTTGAAGGTAAACATCGACTTTCGTTCGGGCTTAAAGCAGGTTTTACTTCATTGCAAACGAACTTTAATGGTTTTAGGTTACAAAGTGGTAATGCTCAAACTGATTTGGCTTTTTCTGAAAATATAAATATTTTTAAACCAAATATTGGAGTTGGTGCCTATTATTTTACCAATAATTACTATGTTGGTTTATCAGCACCAAACATACTTGAATCCAAACATATTGACAATCGAACTGGAATTAGTGCAATAGGTTCAGAGAAAATACATGCTTTTTTGACGGCGGGTTATGTATTTAGAATATCAGAAGATTTTAAATTAAAACCTGCTTTCATGACAAAATTTGTAACTAATGCAATTTCTTTAGATGTTTCTGCCAACGTTTTGTATAACGATAAATTCGAATTAGGTGCAGCCTATCGTTTTGGGGATGCTGTTAGCGCTTTAATGAATGTGAGTGTAACTCCAAATTTAAAAATAGGATATGCCTATGATTATACTCTTTCAAGATTTGGAAAATTTAATTCGGGTTCACATGAAATTTTTGTACTATATAATTTTGATTTATTGGGAAGAGGATACGATAAATCACCAAGATTCTTTTAAAATGAAAGATATGAAAAAAATATTACTAATACTATTCGTATTTTTAATTCAGTTTGCAAATGCTCAAGAACAAGAACTTGCAAGGGCAAAACGCTATTTCGATAGAACTTTCTACAGTGAAGCCATTTCTTTATACGAAGATTTGCTTGTCGAAAACTCTTCTGAAATTGTAGTAAAAAATCTTGCTGACTGTTATTATTACACTAACAAACTTGTAGAAGCAAAAAAATATTATGCTTTTTTAACCAAAAACTATTACAAAAATTTGCCAGAGGAATACTATTTCAGATATTATCAAACTCTAAAAGCAACAAACCAAATTGACGAAGCAAATAAAATTTATAAAGAATTTTATTTAAAGTCTGTCGATAGTGATGGTTTAATTAAATTTGAAAATGATATAAAAACACTCGAAAATATTTCGGCAATAGGTAAAAGATACGATATTAAAAATCTAGAAATTAACACCCCAAGTTCAGAATTTGGTGCTGTAAAAAAAGGTGATAATTTAGTATATGCAACTGTAAAAAGCAAACCAAATTTATTCGATAAAGTGTATAAATGGAATAACGAAACCTATCTAAATCTGGTGTCTGTTCCAATAAAAAACATAAATTCTAAAGATTCAATTGTAAAATATTTTGCCGAGGAATTAAAAACTCCTATGCACGAATCTAATCCAATATTCACAAAAGATGGAAAAATAATTTATTTTACCAGAAATAATTATAAAAATGGACATCGTGGAAAGAACAAAGATAAAGTATCTACCATTCAAATTTTCAGAGCCGAATTAATCAACGGAAAATGGACTAATTTAACATCGATGCCATTCAATAGCGAAGACTATTCTGTAGAACATCCTGCTTTGAGTAACGATGAAAAAATATTATATTTTGCCTCGGATATGCCAGGAACATTAGGTTCTCTAGATATATTTTCGGTTGATATAAATGGAATTAACTATGGAACTCCAAAAAATTTAGGACCTCAAGTTAATACCAATAAAAAAGAACAATTTCCGTTTGTTTCGAAAGATAACAAATTATATTTTTCGTCGAACGGGCATCTTGGATATGGTTCTTTGGATGTCTTTGTATCCGAAATGAAAAATAATGAGTATGTAAAGCCATCGAATGTTGGTTTGCCAGTAAACTCAAATTTAGATGATTTTGCTTTTAATATAGATTCCGATACCAAGCAAGGATTTTTCTCTTCGAATAGAGCAGGAGGAAAGGGTAGTGACGACATCTATTCATTAACGGAAACAAAAGATTTGATAATCGAAGATTGCAAGCAATTTTTGGCTGGAACTATAACCGATGTCGATTCTAAATTACCGCTCGAAAACGCAGTAGTGGTTTTGCAAGGTTTGGACAAAAAAGAAATAGAAAGATCAATAACAACTTCGACTGGAAAATTTAGTTTTACAGTTCCATGCGAATTGAATTATGTTATTTTAGTATCAAAAGAAAATTATAAAGAAAATTCTAAATCTTTTAAATTAAACAAAGATAGAAACAAAATAACTGATGCTTCTTTGACTTTGAAATCTCTCGAAGTTATTAAACAAGAAGAAATTAGAGCAGCCCAAAACAAGAAAAAAGAAGAAGATTTGGTTGCCGAACAAAACAAAAAAGAAGAAGAAATTGTCGTTGCTAAGAAAAAAGAAGCCGAAGTAAAAGAAAAAGAAGTTGCCGAGGTTCAGAAAAAAGAAAAAATTAAGAAAATAATAGCACAAGAAAAAGATGTTGTAGAAATAAAAGATAAATTAGTAATCAAAACAGATCCGATTTATTTTGATTACGATTTGTGGTACATCCGAAAAGATTCTAAACCAATACTAAAACGTGTTGTGGAACTAATGAACAAATATCCTGATATGATTCTTGAAATAGGTTCGCATACCGATATGAGAGGAAATGATAGATATAATGAAGATTTATCTGAAAAAAGAGCGGAATCAACACGAGATTTTTTGATTGATTTAGGAATTGCAGAAGTTAGAATTACGGCTAAAGGTTATGGAGAAACGCAACCGATAATAGATTGCAAAACCGAACAATCGTGTACAGAAGAACAACACGAATTGAATCGTAGAAGTGAATTTGTGATTAAGAATTTGTAAAAAAAACATTCATTTATAAAAAAACTCCTTGAGTTGCAAATCAAAGCAATTTAAGGAGTTTTCATATATACGAGATCTATCATCCGAGTATATTTTAATTTATATTTATTTATAAAAATCAAAACCTATCATATGTACAAATGATTTGACAATGAGTGTTTTACGTTAAATAATCGTAAAGTCTGTGTTATAGTTTTTTTTATCAGAAATAAAGTGTACTTTTGCACCCATTAAAAAACACAGATGGAATCTATAAGAAACATTGCAATTATTGCTCACGTCGATCACGGAAAAACTACTTTGGTTGATAAAATTATGTATCACTGTCAGTTATTTCGCGATAACGAAAACACAGGAGATTTGATATTAGACAACAACGATTTAGAGCGTGAACGTGGTATCACCATTACATCTAAAAACGTTTCGGTTCAATATAAAGGCACAAAAATTAACATTATTGATACTCCTGGTCACGCCGATTTTGGCGGAGAAGTAGAGCGTGTATTGAACATGGCAGACGGTGTTTGCCTTTTGGTAGATGCTTTTGAAGGACCAATGCCACAAACTCGTTTTGTTTTGCAAAAAGCAATCGATTTGGGACTAAAACCTTGCGTAGTTATCAATAAAGTAGACAAAGAAAACTGTACTCCAGAAGAAGTTCACGAAAAAGTTTTCGATTTGATGTTTGAATTGGGTGCAGAAGAATGGCAGTTGGATTTTCCAACAGTTTACGGATCTGCAAAAAATAACTGGATGTCTGACCATTGGGAAAACGTAACTGATAATGTGGAAGCATTGTTGGATATGGTTATCGAGAATGTTCCTGCACCAAAAGTTTCTGAAGGAACACCACAAATGTTGATTACATCTTTGGATTTCTCAGCTTTTACAGGTCGTATCGCAATTGGTCGTCTGGAAAGAGGAGTTCTAAAAGAAGGAATGCCAATTTCTCTTTGCAAAAGAGATGGTGTAATAATGAAATCAAGAATTAAAGAATTACACACTTTTGAAGGACTTGGTCGTAAAAAAGTTCAAGAAGTAATTGCCGGAGATATTTGTGCCATTGTTGGAGTAGAAGGATTTGAAATTGGAGATACAATCGCCGATTTCGAAAACCCAGAAGCATTGCAAACAATAGCAATCGACGAGCCAACAATGAGTATGTTGTTTACCATTAATGATTCGCCTTTTTTCGGTAAAGAAGGAAAATTCGTAACATCAAGACACATTCGTGATCGTTTGACAAAAGAATTAGAAAAAAACTTGGCAATGAAATTGGGCGAAACCGATTCGGCTGATAAATTTATGGTTTTTGGTCGTGGTGTTTTGCACTTATCTGTCCTTATTGAAACAATGAGACGTGAAGGATATGAAATGCAAATCGGTCAACCACAAGTTATTATTAAAGAAATTGACGGTAAAAAATGTGAGCCAATAGAAGAATTAACTATCGACTTACCAGAAACTCTTTCTGGAAGAGCGGTAGAGTTTGTTTCCTTCCGTAAAGGCGAAATGTTGTCTATGGAAACCAAAGGGGAACGTATGATTATAAAATTTAACATTCCATCTCGTGGAATTATTGGATTGCGTAACCAATTGCTAACTGCTACCGCTGGTGAGGCAATTATGGCACACCGTTTTATAGGATATGAGCCTTACAAAGGAGAAATTTCTGGACGTAACAAAGGTTCCTTAATTTCTATGGAAAAAGGAAAAGCAATTCCATATTCTATAGATAAATTGCAAGATCGTGGTAAGTTTTTTGTTGAACCAAATGCCGAAATTTATGAAGGTCAGGTAATTGGAGAAAACTCTCGTGCTGATGATATGTGTGTAAACGTAACTAAAGAGAAAAAACAATCTAACGTTCGTTCGTCTGGAAATGATGAAAAAGCAAGAATTATTCCACCGATTATTTTCTCATTAGAGGAAGCACTAGAATACATTCAAAAAGATGAATATGTGGAGGTTACACCAAAATCTATTCGTTTAAGAAAAATCTATTTGACAGAAACCGATAGAAAAAGATTCAAAATCTAATCTTGAAATTTTAAAATAAAAAAACCATCTTTTTGATGGTTTTTTTATGCAATTTTTATAATATTATAAAAAGTTAAGTAAATGGATTACCAAATAATTATAATTAAATTTCTACAAATGTATTTTATGTGTTCATCTTTATAATAATTTTCAAATCCCAATAACTTTAAGTAAATTCGCATTTAAAGTTTATAAAATGCAAAAGCAAATTATCGTAATTATTGGTGGACCTGGAACTGGCAAAACGTCTATAATTGAGGAATTGGTTCGAAAGGGATATTGTTGTTATCCCGAAATCTCTCGCCAGATTACTCTCGATGCTAAACAACAAGGGATTGATCAATTATTTCTAGAAAACCCAATATTGTTTAGTGAAATGCTTCTCGAAGGTAGAAAAAAACAATATCAAAATGCACTTTTAGAACCTCATAAAACAGTTTTTATAGATAGAGGAATTCCAGATATTTTGGCTTATATGAAGTTTATTGGACAAGAATACCCCAATCATTTTGAGGAATCTTGTAAGGAAGATTTGTATTCTAAAATTTTTGTACTTCCGCCCTGGGAAGAAATTTATACAAGCGATGAAGAACGCTATGAAACCTACGAACAAGCGCTAAAAATAGCGGCTCATTTAGTGGAAACATATCAAAATTATGGTTACAATCTTATTGAAGTTCCAAAAGACACTATCCAAAATAGAATTGATTTTATTTTAGAAAAAATTTCATAAAAACGAACTTCAATTATATCAGAAATCTATGCAAACAGCATTAGAAATTCTAGAAAAATACTGGAATTACAAAGTTTTTCGAGTTCCTCAAGACGCCATAATCGAATCCGTTTTAGAAGGAACCGATACTTTTGGATTAATGCCAACTGGTGGCGGAAAATCGATTTGTTTTCAGGTTCCTACATTAATGAAAGAAGGGATTTGCTTGGTAATTTCGCCACTAATTGCGCTCATGAAAGACCAAGTTGCTAGTTTGCAAAACCGAAATATTAAAGCCATTGCGCTCACAGGAGGAATTTCATCTAACGAAATGATAGAATTGCTCGATAACTGCGAGTTTGGGAACTACAAATTTTTGTATCTTTCTCCAGAACGTTTGCAAAGCGACTGGGTTTTGGAACGGATTAAAAAACTTCCAATTAATCTTATCACAATCGACGAGGCACATTGTGTGTCGCAATGGGGACACGATTTTCGTCCTGCTTATCTAAAAATTAAAAATCTAAAAACGCATTTCAATAAAATTCCATTTTTAGCATTAACAGCATCGGCAACAAAACGTGTAAAAGAAGATGTTATTGAGCAACTTGGTTTAGAAAAACCTGCAATTTTCGAAAAATCATTTGCTAGAGAAAATATTGCATATATGGTTTTTGAGGTCGAAGACAAATTGTTTCGAATAGAACAGATTTTGAAAAAAAATACCGATTCGTCCATTATATACGTTCGAAATCGAAAATCGTGTGCCGATGTAAGTTCGCAACTAGAATCTCTAGGAATCAAATCCACATTTTATCATGGTGGACTTTCCATGAAAGAAAAAGATGCAAACATGCAGTTGTGGATGACCGAAAAAGTTCAGGTTATTGTTGCAACAAATGCCTTTGGTATGGGAATTGACAAGGCAAATGTTAAAACTGTGATTCATATTCAGTTGCCAGAAAACCTCGAAAACTATTATCAAGAAGCAGGTCGTGCAGGTCGAAATGGTGAAAAAGCATTTGCAGTTTTGTTGACCAGTACATCCGACAAAATTCAGGCACAAAATCAATTTATAAATACACTTTTTGATAAAAAATATTTAACCGAAGTTTTTATAAAATTATGCAATTATTTTCGAATTGCTTATGGCGAAGGAATAAATGAGCAATTTGGATTTAATTTAAATCAGTTTTGTGTCAAATATAATTTTCCTATTCTAAAAACGTTCAATGCCATTCAATTTCTAGATCGACAAGGAATTTTGAGTTTATCACAAGAATTTTCAAAAAAAATTAGCATGCAATTTGTTATTTCATCTAAAGAAGTGATGCGATATATGAGTTTAAATCCTCAAGACGAAGAAATTATTTTGATGATTTTACGCAATTATCCTGGTATTTATGAGATACAAACAAGTTTTAACGTGGCATTAATTGCTAAAAAATCTAACAAAACCGAATTAGAAGTTAATTTAGTTTTAGATAAATTGACAGAAAAAGAAATTATTTTATATAATGCAAAAAATAATGACTCGACAATTATTTTTAATGAAATTCGTGAAGATGACCGAACAATTAATCGAATTTCTAAATTTTTAGAAAATCAAAATAGCCTAAAAAAAGAACAATTTCAGAGCGTTTTAGATTATGTTAATGAAACTAAAATATGTAAAAGTAAATTAATTTTGAATTATTTTGGCGAGAAAAAAATTAACGATTGCGGAATTTGTTCTTTCTGTATCAATAAAAAGCCTAAAGAAATTGATACACAATCGCTTTCGGAAAAAATACTTGAATTATTAAAAATTCAAAACATGAATTCGAGAGAGATCGAAAAATTAACCAAACATACCACAAAGGATGTTATCTTTACCATTCAGAATTTATTAGAAAACAACAAAATTTCAGTAAGAGCAAACAATAAATATACTTTAAAATCATAATGAAAAAATTACGAATCGTTTTTATGGGAACTCCAGAATTTGCAGTTGGAATTCTGGATGCTGTTATCAAAAATAATTTTGAAATTGTAGGAGTAATAACCGCTGCGGATAAGCCTGCAGGACGTGGACAGAAAGTAAAATTTTCGGCAGTTAAGGAAT
>JAYUFL010000083.1:0-5323 GCA_043738745.1 Bacteroidota bacterium | reverse complement strand
AAATTGTTTTAGAAACTTTCGTTTCTGACCCATAAACGGCAAAGGTGCCGTTGTAAAAATTTTCTTTTTTAACATATTCATTTTTTTGATTGATGATTGAAATTGTACATTTGCAATTCTCACGGATAATATAAACATACAAAAGCCAAGCATAAGAAGACTTATTGTCCTCCAACGCTTGGCTTGTGCTTTATTAAATTACCGTGAGAAGTTTTTAATAGTTGGAGGACTTTTTTTACTTCAATCCTCCTTTGAAGTTTTGTTAATTTATATTCATTCCCGCCCCAGTAACTACATTTGCACTAGCAATTGAAATTTGCGCCGTAATACTTATGAATATTGGTGCCGTTGGAACAACTGTAGCACTAACTAAAGCCCCAGTAACATGTCCTAATAGTGCATTTTGCATTACAGCATAACCCGAAGCATTCATTGTAGTTCCACTAGGAGTATAAACATTAAAAAATACATTTCCCCTTGCATTAGCAATTTGTGCCGCAGATGTACTTAATTGACAAACCAAAGTATCACTTACAGTTCCTGTCGCTCCAATTCGTAAACGCCAAATAACTGTGCCAGTTCCTGCAGACAATAGTGATGCATTTACCAACATTGATAAGCCAGCACTTAAATAATTAGCAGGTAAAGTCCAACGTGCAACTACCGTTTCAACCGTTGTGGTTGGGTTATTTAGCGTTGGCGGTGGTATTTTTACCAAAATAAACGATTGCACAACACCAGAACTATCTCTATAAAACAATTTTTTATCGGCTTGGTTAATTGCTATTTCCCCATCTACCAAAGTGGCAGGAACAACACCTGATATATTGCTTCTTTTTATTTTGATAGGATTTGCCATAATTTAAAAAGTCCCGCCGTCAATTATACTATTACCATCCAATTTATTAGCCAATGAATTAGTCATTGTTGTTGCAAAATTAGGATCGTTACCCAAAGCAGTTGCCAATTCACTTAAAGTATCTAAAACACCAGGAGCAGAATTTATGAGTGCGCTAATTTGAGCTGTAACAAAAGCTTGAGTAGCATAACTTGCAGCAGCAACTCCTCCCAATAACAATGCATTGTCTGCTGTATCTGGTCGACCGTTGTTGTTAGTGTCATATACACTTTTTAGCATGTCACCATTGGCAAGTGCGCTTGTTATTGCTTTCACAAATGCTGTTGTTGCAATTTCTGTATTGTTTGATGTTCCGTTTGGTGTTGGTGCCGTTGGCGTTCCTGTAAACGTTGGACTGTTTAACAAACCTAGACCACCTAACATAACAATATTAGTTGCATCTTTTTTGATGTAAAGCGTATTGTCTGGAATTACAAAACACATTTCTCTAACTGCCAAGTCTGTTAATGCTGGCGCACCAGTCGTAAGTTTTCCTTTTAATTTAATGATATTACTCATATTCTTATTTATTTAAAAAATTAATCCTCCATCTATAAATTGAAGATTTAAACTATCAATCCATTGTTGTTCCGTTCCCACAAATCCGTTAATAACAGAAATTTCATAAGCAGATTTTCCATTCATGCCATCACGATACAACTGCACTTCAACCTTAATAGGCAAAGTTTGAGCAACCGATACCAATTCTGGTACCGATGCCGAAACTTGCACGTTATTTGTAATACTGCTATGTGAGATAGTTACTTCCATTAGCCTATTACTAATTTGCCTTTAAAAACAATTCTTTTTTGCGGAAGAATCCAAATCTCATAATAATGCGTTCCTTTTTCTATTCCTTTTATAGACAAAGTCATCAATTTATTTGCAATAGTAAGCGTGCAATTATTTGTTATTTCGGAATTTTTTACATTCGAATTGTAAAGTCTGAAATCATAAGAACCTAGCCAGTTTGAAGCAGCATCGAAATACACTTCGAGTTCTTCGCCAAAAAATACGGTTTCGATATCTACAATAACAGCAATAGATGGATTGATGGTTACCTTTTGCATTATTACTTTGCTAATCCTGTTTGGTCGCCATCTTTGGCAATTATTAAACCTATTGAACCCAAAATACTTAAAATTAGTGTAAAAGTATCGCCATCAATAATTCCTTTTGCTTTCAAAAAAGCCGCGACAGCAATTGCAATGCCTGCAACCGATGTTTTCCAAGATTTTAAAATGTTTTTCATAAATCTAATTTTTGAAACCTGAACAAAATAAATTTGTTCAGGTTTTATGGTTTTTTTAATTATGCACAATTTTCAATAAATCGCCAGTACGATAGGTATCACCAAAGGTCAAACCTCCTGCAATTGCAGTAGCATTATCGGCAAATTCATTATAATTAGTATGCAATAACCATCCGCCGCTTTTAGGTAGAAAAATGTTGTTATTTGAACTCGTACTAGTTGCATTTCCATTTAATCGTAATTGATATAAAGCATTACCATTTGTCCAACTTACTCCCATTCTGCTAAACGAAGTTTTATCCGAATATCCAGTTGCTGAGCATTCCAATCCATAAGCAGAAATAGTAGTTTTACTTTGACTTACTGAAGGTGATGTATCCTGAACGATAATAGATGGTAAAAATGGTAGAGTTGAATTAATCTGATTTCCAGAACTAATTACTTGATTTAAATTAGGAGACACACTAGTTGCAACAACCCAATTTGCATTGTTTCTGACATAATTAGAACCATTAACAGGCGCATCTTGAATGCCAGATAAAGGTGCAACAACCCAATTTGCATTGTTTCTAACATAACTAGATCCATTGACTGGCGCATCTTGAATACCAGATAAAGGTACAACAGCCCAATTTGCGTTGTTTCTAAAATAGTTTTGACCGTCAGATGGCGCATCTGTAATTCCAGAAAAACTGGTGATTGGTACTCTTTTTACAATTTGGTCAACACCACGAACCAAAACGTTTTCAGTACCAATTCCTAGTGGAACTGTTGTCAATTTCAATTGTTTAGTAATCGTTTGCGTTGGAATTTGTGCAAACATAGATGGTGCCAATAAGGCAAAACATAACATAAATATTTTTTTCATTTTTTTAGATTTTTGACTTACTCGAATTCGGTCTGGTTATAAATATTAAAACTCGTTTGTTGCGTTAGGTCGCCACCAATATACAAGGCCTCTATATATATGTTTTCTACGATTCCTTTCACGTAATCACCAATTTGTATGTTTTGTGGGTTAGCTTGTGGTAACACTAGTTCACCCCCTTTAATAATTACTGGGGGAATATTTCTTCTATAAACAATAAATTCGCCGAATTCTATGATTTTGTTTTTCTTAACTGCATCAACAATTGAATTTAATTCATCAGCAAACAAAAATTCATTAGTTGGTTTGCCTAGAGCAAAAGCCAATTTTTCTGGCGTATCTACTTTTGTTTCTATATCTTGAATGTTCATAAATTAGGGTTTAATGTATTCAATAAAATAAACAGTTCTAAAAGGGTTCAGTACATCAAATGGTTTTGTATCGCCATTTGGCAATCCGCCCGCTTTTGATGTTGTATCACTTGATGGATCATTTGTTGGGGCATTAATATTTAAACTATTATTCGCTCCAAATCCTGCATAAGGTTTTACCTTATGATCGTGTGCTGGAATATTTTCTAAATCTAATGTGACTTTTTTAACGCCAATGTTGGTTCGACCAGGCTCTCCATTCGCAGTTAAAGGCGAAAATTCAAAATTTAGTAATTGCCCATTTGTATCCAATCGATTATCAACACCAATTGGCAAACGTCCTTTCCAATCGACCACTTCATACCAATTTTCTGGAATTTTATTGGCTGGTTGGTTCCACATTACCATACCGCCTCCTTGAGTGAATATTGCATTTTTCTTTTCGAGTTCAATAATTCTCTGTAATAGTGTTTCTTGCGGAACAACCTTTGGTGTCAAAGCATTAGAGATAAAAGGATCAACAACTAAGTTTGGAACATTTAGGATCTCATCAAAATCAATCGCTACATTTTCTAATTCAGGAACTTTTAAACTTCTAATATAATCTTGCAATGCTACTCCTGCAGTATTTATTTTTGCTTCATAACTTGCATATACAGGATTGTTATTTCCATTTTTAAAAGGGGCATTTTCAATGGTTTCAATCTTTTTTACTTTGGTAGTTAAATCTCCGACACCACCACCAAAAGAACATAAATCGCCATCGATATACATTTTACCAGGAGTAATGTTCGAACCAACAACTTCACAGCCATTTATGATAAAAAAACCAACATCTGGTAATCCCAAATGTCCAACAAAAGCCTGCATCACTTCAAAGTAAGACTTTTGCATTTTTTCAAACAAACGTTGCTTAATTGGAAAACCACCCGTGAAATTAAATTTTATTCTTTCCATTTTAGTAAAGTTGTATGCGATAAATCTTACCCGCAAGTTTGTAATAATCAATAATTGCTCTCAATTGTGCCTCTACAAACGTGTAGGCAATTGGAATGAAAACAACAAAATCAAAATGGTTTTCGTCATCCGTCATATAAGCCTCGTCTTCATCTGGCCATAAATCAATATTATCATAATCAATCGATGGTCTAAATTCTTGATCTAAATAAAAGTAATTTTCAGGCGGATAAAATTCGTCCTCGATATACACTTTTTTTGTTGCTTCATGATTTTGATCATCGTAGCCAACAACAGAAAAATAGTTATTCAACATTTTTTCTAGACTAATCACTTGGCAATTGTGCTGCATCTTGTAGAGCGTATCTACATACAAAGTTTGAAGCGGTTTTATACTCACTTCTAAAAAAGCCAAAGTCGTATTCTTTCTCAAAAAAGTTGGCAACAACAACTCGACTAATCTTTTTAAATTAATTGTTTGCCAAGTCATACGAAATATAATTTATAGTTAAATTAGCATCACTCTGAACAAAATAACCCGCCTCGGGTATTTTCTTTTCTAAAATCGGTTCAAAAGCAAATCCTGCATATTGAGACTCTAAAACATTAATAATCGGCAACTTTACACCCTCAGCCTTTTGTATCGCATCGCGATAGAACTCCCGAACAAACGCCCCGTTGAACTCTAAATTTTGCAAGTAGTTTTTAATTGCATCTTTCACAGGATAAACATTCCCCGATGCGCTCAACAACCTACCCGTTTGCAAATCGATAATCAAAGGATCAACTTCGACAGTCAATTCAGATTTCAATAAATCCCCAGGATCGTTTATGATTCTTAATCTATTCCCTGCATCTTTTATTTGTTGGCAATAGGCTTTGAATCGAACCAGTTGCGCAGCCGTTACTGGCTCAATTACTCCTGCATTATCTGTGGCAATTTTAATGACTAATTCGCCATTGTTTGATTCAAGAAC
>JAYUFL010000082.1:0-1888 GCA_043738745.1 Bacteroidota bacterium | reverse complement strand
GAAAACAAACAATAACCACTTTGGCAGGAGCAAGTTTTTTCGATTCTGCAACTAGTTTTGGTATGATTCGAGGTCGGCACGTAGATTTAACAATTCTTGGAGCTATGGAAGTTTCGGAAAATGGAGATATTGCCAATTGGAAAATACCTGGAAAAATGGTTAAAGGAATGGGTGGTGCAATGGATTTGGTAGCCTCGGCAGAAAATATAATTGTAGCTATGATGCACGTTAATAAAGCAGGTGAAAGTAAAATCCTAAAAAAATGCTCATTACCATTAACAGGTGTTGGGTGTGTTAAAAAAATCGTCACAGAATTGGCAGTTTTAGAAGTAACTCCAAAAGGATTTAAACTTTTGGAGCGCGCACCTGGAGTTTCTTTAGAACATATTATAGCATCGACAGAGGCAAATTTAATTATAGAGGGAGAAATTTTAGAAATGAGAATCGATTAAATATTTTATTACAATAAATCTTATAATAAAAAAATACGAAAATAAAATTTTTTGATAAGTTTTGTAGTTTATAGTCTTGATGTTTTTAGGTTAAAGCCTTTTATTTATTATAAAAAACATTCTTTTTTAAGAAGTAATTATAGTTAAATAAATACTAAAAACATACGTTTTGTGTAATTATTTTACCTAAAATTTGTTTTTAATTTAAGTTTTGATTAGTTTTACAAAATATTTTATCAAAACAGCAATATAAACCAATTGCTTAAAATGACTATTAACTAACCAAAAAACAAAACCATGAAACAAAAATTTAGCGGCATTGCTTCGGTATTTGCTATTTCTTTATTTACGTTGTCGAGTTTCGCTCAAGAAACAGACAAACGAGTAAGCCAGAAAACGAAAGGCGAAAACGGATTACCAAGCCTAATTACTTTCAGCGAAAAGGCAAATTACAAATCTTCGGATTTTCAACAAATTTTTCAAGAACAATTAGGACTTAAATCAAATCAAACTTTTTCACGAATTAAAATTGAATCAGACCCTGATGGATTTACTCATGAAAAATTTCAATTGTCTCATCAAGGAGTAAAAGTAGAATTTGCAACCTACACCCTGCATTCTAAAAACGGAAAATTAGCCTCAATGACTGGTGAGTTCTACGACATTAAGGATGTAAACATTAAACCATCATTATCAGCAGAGGCGGCTTTTAAGATGGCATTAAACTATACTGGTGCAAAAAGTTACATGTGGGAAAACCAAGCAGATGCATCTGCAATGGATTACAAAAAACCACAAGGAGAATTGGTGTTGTTACCATCAATGAAAGAACAAGGACTGGAAAGAACTTCAGATCATTTACGATTAGCATACAAGTTCGACATTTTTGCAACAAATCCTATGAGTCGTGGAGATTTATACATTGATGCAATTACTGGAGAAAAATTATTTTACAATGCTACTATCAAACACTTAGGGGAATATAGCAATGGCCATTCAGGAAGTTCTGTAGAAAAAAGTAATAACAAAAATACAAGTTCTGCAATTGTAGCAGCAAATGCAGCAACACGTTACAGCGGAGCACAAAGCATTCAAACTACTTTGAGCGGTTCATCTTATATTTTATCTGATGCAACAAGAGGATTAGGAATTCAGACTTTCAACTCTGCAAAAACAAATACTTATCCAACAACTAATTTTACAGATGCAGATAACAACTGGACAGCAACAGAATATAATAATACAAATAAAGACAATGGTGCGCTAGACGGACATTGGGGAGCAGAAAAAACATATGATTATTGGTCTACAGTTCACGGAAGAAATAGTTATGATAATGCTGGAGCAAAAATAAAAAGCTACATTCACTATAACTTAGTTGCTGCGGGATATCCAGACAACAATAATGCATTTTGGAACGGAAGCGTAATGACTTA
>JAYUFL010000081.1:0-1890 GCA_043738745.1 Bacteroidota bacterium | reverse complement strand
CGTAACACCAGTTTTCCATAACTTGAGAAGGTAATTCTACAAAATCCCAATACACTGATGTTCCAGACAAACTTGGATACACTGTGTTGGCCAACATTCCGTGTAATCCGTGACCGAATTCGTGGAATAAAGTCGTTACTTCATTGAAAGTTAAAAGTGATGGTTTGGTTTCGGTTGGTTTTGTAAAATTACAAACGTTGGAAATATGTGGTCGTTCGTTTTTTCTATCCTTAATATATTGCGATTTGAAACTCGTCATCCAAGCGCCATTTCGTTTTCCTTTTCGTGGGAAGAAATCTGCGTAGAATATGGAAACTAATTCGTTAAATTCGTCTTTTACTTCGTAAGTTGTAACTTCTTCGTGGTATTTATCGATGTCAAAAACTTCAGTAAATGTCAAGCCGTATAATTTTCCTGCGATGGTAAATGCACCATTCAGAACATTTTCCAATTGAAAATAAGGTTTCAATTTCTCGTCATCCAAATTGAATAATTTTTGTTTCAATTTTTCTGAATAATACGATCCGTCCCATTTTTCGAGGTGATCAATTCCGTCCAACTCTTTGGCAAAAGCGGTTAATTCTGCAAATTCTCTTTCTACTGCTGGTTTTGCTTTAATCAATAAATCATTCAAAAACGATTTAACTTTGTCAGGATTTTGCGCCATTCGTTCTTCTAAAACAAAATGTGAATGGGTTTCATAACCTAATAAATTGGCACGTTCAAAACGTAATTTGGCAATTTTAAGTGTGATTTTCTGATTGTTAAATTCGTTATTTTGAAACGCTTTTTTTCCGGCTGCGATGGCAATTTCTTTTCGCAACTCACGATTTTTAGCATAAGTTACAAAAGGCAAATAACTTGGATGATCTAGTGTGAAAATCCAACCTTCTAATTCTTTTGATTTTGCTAATGCTTTTGCTGCTTCAATTGTTCCTTCTGGCAAACCTTTTAAATCATTTTCATTGGTAATATGCAATTGATAATTGTTGGTTTCTGCCAAAACATTTTCGCTGAAAGTCAGTTTTAGTTTGGCGAGTTCAGTATCAATTTCGCGAAGTTTTGATTTTTTTTCTTCCGATAATAATGCGCCGTTTCTTGAAAAACTTTTGAATTTTTTATCCAATAAAGTCGCTTGTTCTGTAGTAAGATTTAATTCGTCTTTTTGTTCGTAAACCGATTTTATTCTTTTGAATAAATCTTCGTTTAAAGTAATATCATTGCTGAATTCTGTCAATAATGGCGTTATTTCTTGAGCGATTTTCTGCATTTCGCCGCTCGTTTCTGCAGAATTTAAGTTGAAGAAAATAGACGATAATCTGTCTAATGCATTTCCAGAAAATTCTAAGGCCTCGATGGTGTTTTCGAAAGTTGGAGTTTCGGGATTGTTGATTATTGCATCGATTTCTGTTTTTGCAGCGGCTATATTTTCGATAAATGCTGGTTTATAATCTTCCAATTTGATTTGTGAAAATGGCGCAGTATCGTATTTTGTGTTGAATTTTTGAGTGAGTGTTTTCATAGATTATTTTACAAAGTTTCACAAAGAAAGTTCAAAGTTTCACAAAAGATTATTGTTGGAGTCCTTAGTGTTTTCTTTGTGTTTCTTTGAGGAAATATTTTTATTTTTTTAATTTTTCAGATGATTTATTCACCGCTTCTTTCAAACTTTCCTTGTAAGAAATAATTTTATCCAAAACATTTTTATCTGATGAACCGATGATTTGAGCTGCCAGAATTCCAGCATTTTTGGCTCCATTTAAAGCTACAGTTGCCACTGGAACGCCACCAGGCATTTGTAAAATTGACAAAACCGAATCCCAACCATCGATGGAATTACTCGATTTTACTGGAACGCCAATGATTGGCAATGGCGACATGGAAGCGACC
>JAYUFL010000080.1:0-5345 GCA_043738745.1 Bacteroidota bacterium | reverse complement strand
ATATTTTTCATTTTGTTTTAATTTTAAATTATTAGATTATTTTATTTATTGGCAACATTTTTTGATGAATATTTTTTTGAAAATCCATTTTAATATAGCAACTGCTTTTTTCATTTTACAGTAATTTAAAAATCATTATCCCACTCATTGCAATCATCAACGCATCTTCGATAATAGTAACGGTACTCATTGGTAAATTGAAAATTGCACCCAAACAAGCACATTGGATTTTCTTTTTGTTTAAGACTGATTGTAAAACACCAATGATGCTAATTGACATTACAATAAATGTTATTGAATTGGTTATTAATGGATTGAAATTGATTAGATAAGCAATTCCTAATCCTAACTCTATTAAAGCATATAGATATCCCCAAACCGGAACTTGTTTTGCGATGACATCATACATTATATAACTTTCGGCAAATCCTTTGAGGTTTAGTAATTTAAAAAAAGAAAATACAAGAAAAAAACCTGCCATAAAATGTTGCATTGCTTCCATTGTATTAAAACTTTGGTTTTTTGATTGAATCAGAATTGTAACTAAAGAAATGTAGAAAAAGATTAGTAAAATGGGTTTATAGGTTTCAAACCACGATTTTGTTTGTTCTGTAATTTCGTTGTGATTTATTGCAGATATTTTATATTTATTGTCTAACACTTTTTGAAAATCGGATATTGCAATGTGTTTGTCCATTGTAATTTTTGCCGAATTTGTATCTTTTGAAACTTCGACAGCCGTAACATTATCAATAGTTAATAAAGCCGTTTTTACTTTGGCTTCGCAACTACCACAAGTCATTCCCGTAAGTTGATATTTGTGTGTCATAGCTTAATTTAATTTGTTTTAAATCAATAATAAATACTTACACGTTAATGTATAAGTATCTATCACTGAAATGCTTATTTGTTACATTCTGCAAGCGTCTGCACATTTTTTGCAGGCATCAGCACATTTTTTGCAACATTCTATGTCGTGTTTGTTACATTCTGTTGCACACGCTTCACAACATTTTACACATAATGCACAAAGTGCATCAGCAAATTGAGATCCTCTAGCACATAATCTGGCACAAAGTGCACAAATGTCTGCACAATCACGACAAATTTTAACACATTCTAGATGGTCTTTTACGGTTAAACAACCATCAGCACATTTTTCACATTCAACCATACAGGCTAAACAAGCTTCAATACTTACTTGAACATTTTTCATTGTATTTATTTATTAATTGTAGATTAATTTCTACGCGTAATGTTACAATAGATTTATGTTTAGAATGTTACAGATTTATTTTATAGAGTTGTAAAATTTACATTTTTATTACAACACCATTTGGCTTTTTACCCACCGCAATAGTTTTTGTAACCGTATGATTTACAACATTTACAACCGAAACTGTGTTTGCCGTTTGATTCGTTACATACGCTGTATTTCCGTCCATTGTAAATGAAATTGCGTGCGCTCCAGCACCTGTATTAAAAGCTCCTCCGTGCATCCAATTCATCATAGTTGTGTCCCAAGTCCAGTAATGTACTTTTCCTGCCATTGGATCAGAAATCCATAACTCGCTTTTTGTTCCGTTGTGCGAAGCAATTCCGGGCATAAATCCTAAAGCTATAGTTTGAGCAATTGTATTGTCGGCTACTTTTATAACAGAAATAGATTGTCCGTCTTCGTTATCTACAAACATTTGTCCGTTAGTTCCTGTCCAAGCACCAACTGGATTGTTACCTACTGTAACTGTTGCTATAACTGCCTTTGTTGTAACATTAATTACCGAAACATTGTCATCATCGCCATTAGCAACATAGGCTTTTGTACCGTCTGATGAAAATGTTAATTCTGCTGGCATCATACCCACAGTAATTGTATTTTTCAGAGCGTAGGTTGTTGCATCATAAACCAAAACTTTACCTGTCATATCCATTTGAGGAACCCAAATTTCTGTTCCGTTTGGCGAATAAATGGTAATGTGGTTCATTACTGGTAAACTCATATTTTTGACAATTGCACCAGTCATAGCATCAATTACTAATAGTTTTCCAGACATAGTTCCAGTTACTGCGTGACCTGCACTAAAATCCATTCCTGGTACTCCAATTGCTAAATGATTTTCGTGTGATGAAATGTGATGAGGCCACATTATCATATCAGTTCCTGTTCCCATTAACGGAATGGTTGCAGTTACTTCATTGGTTGATAGTTTGATTACCGATACTGTTGCATCTTCGCCATTGACAACATAAGCAGCTGGATAATTTACATTTAAAGCAGTATTCATATCAGTAGCATTATCACTTTTGCTACAAGATGTTACTAAAATTGCTACTAGAAAAGAAGCTGTTAAAATTGCATTTTTCATTGTTTAAAATTTTAAAAAATTATTGTTGATTATTTATTTAATTGTTTCTACCACACTACCACAACTCAACATTTGAGAGCCGAAATATGGATTTTTGATTGTATTTTCTTTGCTTAACCAATTCATTTTCTTCATTGGACAGTATTGATAATAAACTGCTTCTGTTGGTTTAGAAACTTTTATTAATTCATAAACTCCTTTGGATAATGAGTTAAAGACATTTCTTTGTTTTTCAATATCTTGCGTTTCTGAAATACTTTTTGCATCGGTTGTTAAATCTTTAAACACTTTCATCCAAACCATATGCTCGTCCATTTTTAAAGTTTCCATTTTTACGGCAGTAATTGAAGATAATAAAGCGGTTGCTTTTTCAGAAGCTGTTTTACCATCTGTTTTTACTAAAGCATCTTTCAATAAAAAATAATTATCGAAAATTGGTTTTAGTTGGTTTACTGTTTGATTTTCAGTATTTGTAGAATGATTGGTCATATCCATTTCGGTTTTTGCTGGCATACTCTCACCAGATACTGCATCTACTTTTACAGGAACTTTTGCCACACGATCATATTGACAACAGCTAGGAAGTTTTGAATAAGTTGCATCTGGAGCAAGAAATTTATCACTATCATAACCAACAAGACCAATACGTTTTAATATTTCGTCTTGATTGGTTTTTTTAGCATCGTAAGTGAGTGTTGCCATTTTTGTATCTTCATTCCAATCTACTTTAGCAATGTTTTTTAGATTTCCTGCTTTTTCGATTTTGGTTTCGCACATTCCGCAGTTTCCGTATACTTTTACAGTTTCGGTTTTAGCATTTTTAATTTGCGCATTAGATACCACGACTGATAACAATAGCGTTATTGTCATCATTATTTTTTTTAATGAGTTCATTGTATGTAAATAATTTTAAATTGAATTAGTTAAACAATAACAAAATGAAATTGCAGTAAAGCCATCATTTTGAAATTGAAATTAACCGAGAAAATAAATGATTTTGAAAGCGCAAATTATTATCAACTAGATACAATTATGGCTATCAGAATAGGAATTTAGCTTATTTTTGGTATAAGCCAAAGTGAATAGAAACCAGAAGAAATATAGGTTTCTGAATGAGAGTTTTTTTGTTTTTCAGTAGAAAAATCAAAAGTATTGTTTTTAAAATTTATTTCATAAACGATTGTAAAACCATTGCTTGCTGCTGGACAACCACATTTGGAATGTCCACATTTTCCTGCACAACCATCGCTTTTTTTACCTTTAGAATGACTATCGCCTTTACAACAATCGTCTTTGTCGGTTGTTGATGAAACTTCTTTTTTACAAGAATGTTTATTTGAACCATTTCCACACGCAAAAGTATTGTTTGGCATCAGTAAGAAACCAAATACTATAATTGCTAAAATGTGTAATTTATTCATTTAAACATTAATTTGCACCAAAAGTAATCAAATTATATTGATTGTTTGCTAATCAAATGTTAAAAAGATTTAGAACTAAAATTTTGATGTTCGCTTATAATTGCAAATTTATCTCTCAAAATCTTCATATCCTCACTCACTTTTTTATCTAAAACTTTTGCATAATGTTGGGTAGTTCTCAAATTTTTATGACCTAACATCTTGCTCACACTTTCAATTGGAACTCCATTTGTAAGTGTTATTGTAGTAGCAAAAGTGTGTCGAGCAATGTGAAAGGTTAATTCTTTTTCAATTTCGCAAACGCCAGCAATTTCTTTGAGATAGGCATTCATTTTTTGATTTGTTAGGATTGGTAAAAGCCTATCTTCGTTATTGCTTTTTGGATTTTCAGCGTATTTATCAATAATCATTTGTGTTACTGGAAGAATTGGAATTTTAGAAGCGGTTTCGGTTTTTTGTCTGTGGGTAAATATCCATTTTTCGCCATCAATACCGATGCTGATATGAGATTTGGTTAAATTTTTGACATCAATGTAAGCCAAGCCAGTAAAACAGCTAAAAAGGAATATATCACGCACTAATGACAATCTTACGGTTTTAAAATCCTTTTCGATAATTCTTTGAATTTCTTCTTCAGATAAATAAACTCTCTCCACTTCCTTAACTTTCGATTTATAATTTGCAAAAGGATTTTTGTCTAGCCAATCGTTGGCCTGACAAAGTTTAATTATTTTGCTAAAATTCTTGATGTATTTTACTGCTGTATTATTGGCACAGTTCCGAACGCTTCTTAACCAAAATTCATAATCGGTTACAAAAGCGTGATCAATTTTGGTTATCTCGATATCGGAAACTTTGTATTTCCATTGCAGGAATTCGATTGTATGGCTCAAAGATGTTTTATAACGTTCCAATGTTCCTGGTGCATATTCTTTGCCGACCAATTCTTTGATTTTATTATTGTGGTCTTGAAAGATTGGAATAAGCATACGTTGGCGTTGTTCTGTTCCTAATAGTTTTTCTTTGAAATTTTCAATCGTTAAGTTCTCGTTTCGGTGCATTAATTCCATCTGTGCATTAAAAACTTTCGTTTTCATCAAATCAAGGTAACTATTTATTGAACGTGCTTCCTCGGTTGTACCTTTCATTTTCGATAGTTCGGACGACCATTTAGAGGTTTCGACAAATTTTTTGGTGCTGAACTCTAAACGTTTTCCATCAACTGTTAAGCGCACGTAAATTGGGAGTTGTCCAGCTGCATTGGCTTTTGTGCTTTTAGCATAAAAATGCAAAGTGATTTTTGTTTTCATAGTGGTAACCTTTTAATTATTATTCAATTTAGTTTCTAAATCAATTTCAAACAAGATGTTCAAATAGTAAACTTGTTGATGAACAAGTGATTGAACTGGTTGTTTGAAATTTTTAAGGGATTTAGCGAGACCCTAATTTTTAAAAATTATAGGGTCTCGATTTTATCTCTTTAGCGATAAGATTAAATGAATATTTTGGTTAGCACATAAAAGAAAAAACCCCGTAAATCATAAGATTTACGAGGTTT
>JAYUFL010000079.1:0-1897 GCA_043738745.1 Bacteroidota bacterium | reverse complement strand
AAAGTCAGTTTTTAAACTTAATGAACCTTAATCTTTTAATGGTTCAAAAATAATTTTAATTTGAACCAAAATTTCGATATAATTATAGTTGGCGGTGGTGCAGCAGGTTTTTTTACAGCAATTAATATTGTCGAGAAAAATCCAAAACTCAAAGTGGCAATTCTGGAACGTGGAAAAACGGTTCTCGAAAAAGTACGAATTTCGGGTGGCGGCCGTTGCAATGTTACGCACGCATGTTTTGAACCCAACGAATTAGTGAAATTTTACCCACGTGGCGAAAAAGAATTGCGTGGACCATTTCATCAATTTTGCTCTGGCGATACGATAGAATGGTTCCAAAAACATGGCGTAGAACTCAAAATTGAAGCCGATGGGCGCATGTTTCCCGTTTCGAATTCCTCACAAACCATTATTGATTGTTTCATAAATGCTAATCAAAAACTCGGAATTTCGGTTTTAATAAGCCAAAGTGTGCAATCTATTTTCAAGAAAGACAATCTTTGGAAAATAGAAACACAATCCGAAAATTATATTACCGAAAAACTAATTCTGGCAACAGGAAGCAACCCGAAAATCTGGGAAATGTTGCAAAATTTTGGTCACGCAATTATTTCGCCAGTGCCGTCGCTTTTTACATTTAATATAAAAGATTCGAGAATAAAAGAATTGCCGGGCGTTTCGGCACAAGTTTCTGTAAAAGTAAAAGACACAAAACTTACGTCAAATGGACCATTATTAATCACACATTGGGGAATGAGCGGCCCAGCAATTTTGAAACTTTCGGCTTGGGGCGCACGAATTTTATTCGATAAAAATTATCAGTTTACGATTTTTATTAATTGGTTAAATGATTTAGATGCCGATGATTGTGAGAAAATGCTAAAAGAATTAAAACTCGAAAATGCCAAAAAATCGGTTTCTAAAAAATCTCCATTTACTTTGAATAACCGTCTTTGGGAAAATTTGGTTTTAGCATCAGGAATAGAATCAGAAACCAAATGGGCGGATTTGTCTAAAAACCAACTCATAAATTTAGTAAATCAACTCACAAATTGTAGTTTTCAGGTCAATGGGAAAAGCACTTTCAAAGAGGAATTTGTTACTGCTGGCGGAATCGATCTTAAGGAAATAAATTTTAAAACGATGCAAAGCAAGTTACACGAAAACCTATATTTTGCGGGAGAAATCGTGAATATTGATGCCGTAACTGGAGGTTATAATTTCCAGAATGCTTGGACAAGCGGGTTTATTGTGGCTAATAATTTTTAATTTATTGAATTAAAATTATCGATTCAACCACCAAATATTACCATTCAAAATCATTGCAAAACCAACCCAAGCCAAATACGGGATAAATAAATAACCTGCTATTTTATCGATTTTAGAAAACTGATTATAGGTTTCGTAAATCATTAGCCAAAGCAAGATGATTTCGATTAGAGCCAACATTGGGTTTTGAAGTCCAAAAAACAAATACGACCACAAAGCATTTAATGCCAATTGAATAACGAAGAAAATTAATGCTTTTTTGACAATTTCTTTATTCCCATCGATTTTTGCCCAAACCAATCCCGATGCAATTCCCATAAAGGTAAAAAGCAGGGACCAAACCGGTGCAAAAATCCAATTTGGCGGATTAAAACTTGGCTTAATAATTGTTGGATACCAAGTAATTATGGCGTCTTTGGTCACTTGACCGGACAAAAAACCAATTGCCAAACACGAGGCAACACAAATTAAAATCTTGGTGTATTTATTCATATTGTTTTTAAAATTGTAATTGTTATTTTGATTGTAATTGTTATTTCTTCAAAATTAGTTAAAACTTTCATAACAATAAACAAAAAAGTATCTTTGTGTAAAAATTTTTAAATGTCATCAGAAAACGATTTTATTG
>JAYUFL010000078.1:0-1910 GCA_043738745.1 Bacteroidota bacterium | reverse complement strand
ATATTTTTATTATTCAAAAAAACTTCACCAGAAATGGTTTTTTGAATTCCAGTTAAAGTTCTTAAAAGCGTCGATTTTCCTATTCCATTTTCTCCAATTAATGCTATTAATTTTCCTTTTTCGAATGATAAATTAATGTTTGAAGCAACGATTTTGGTTCCTTTTTTCGATGAATAGCCTATCGAAATATTTTCGCAATTTAAAATGATTTTATTTTCCATTTCGTTTTCTTTCTAACACATAGAAACATAGATTATATATTTTTATTTGAATAGTCACTTCGTTCTAATTTTAGGTTTCATAGTTTTTATTTTCTAACAACAATAAAAATAGTTTTTTTTATGTTTCTATGTGTTAAAATATATTTATTGTAAAGGCAAATGTCTAAAATATTCATTTACGAATGTTTTTTGACCATCTTTAAAAATATTATAACAATTAAAATTTATAAGAATTCCTTTTGGAGATTTCAATAGTTTCATGTAAGTCATCAACTGGGCTTCATGAATTTTGTTCATTTCTGAAACAGATTTTAACTCAACTACCAAACAATTTTCGACATATAAATCACATCTAAAATCAAGATTAAGTTCTTTTTCTTTATAAATTAAAGGGACTTTCATCTCTGTTAAAAAATTTATTTTTCTATGTGATAATTCTTCCATCATACATTTATGATACACACTTTCTAATAAACCTCTTCCAACAAATTTATGAACTTCAATTGCTGCACCAATTATTTCAAAACTCAATTCGTTTATTTTTTTTTCAGTTATATTATTCATAAAATCTATGTTTCTATGCGTTAAAACTTTTCTTTTTCATAATCAACCAAATCACAATTGGCGCACCAATTATCGAAGTAATTGCATTGATTGGAAGCGTAATTTCCGTTCCTGGAATGTGCGAAAATATATCGCAAACCAACATCGTAATTGCTCCAAAAAGAATCGTACTCCAAAATAAAACATAATGATTACTGGTCTGAAAAACGATTTTTGCAATATGAGGAACAGCCAATCCAATAAATGCAATCGGTCCAGCAAAAGCCGTAATACTTCCCGCCAATATACTAGTTGCAAAAATAATTATCATTCGAGATTTCTTGAAATTAACACCCAAACTTTTGGCGTAATTTTCTCCCAGCAACATTGCATTCAACGATTTTATGCTAAAAATGCTTAAAAACAATCCAATAAAAACTGATATTGTTAAAATAATTATCGAATTCCATGACATGTTTCCGATATTTCCCATAGACCAAAATGTATATTTTTGTAATTGTTCTGCCGAACTAAAATAGGTCAAAACGCCAACTATTGCACTTGCAAAACTACCAAACATTAATCCAACTATCAATATAGAATTGGTATCTCGCAATTTTTTGGAAACTAACAAAACCAGTAACAAAACCAGAAAACTTCCTAAACATGAAGCCAAAATTATTCCGTAAGACGACAATAAAATTGAAACAACAAAAATAGGCAAATAGTTAGCACCTAAAATAACAAATGCTACTCCCAAACTCGAGCCCGAACTTAAACCCAAAACATAAGGTCCAGCCAAAGGATTACGGAACAAAGTTTGCATTAATAATCCAGAAATAGAAAGTCCAATTCCGACTAAAATTGCAGTTATTGCTTTTGGTAATCGATAATTAATGATGATGTATTGCCATGTTTCTTTACTGGCATTTCCTCCAATTAAACTCTTAAAAACCTCTTTTATTGGAATCGAAATCGAACCCAAACTGATATTCAATATTAATGTCAATATCAATATCAATGACAAAATCAAAATCAAATTTGTGTTTTTGTCATTGATTTTGATATTGACATTAATATTGAATATCAGTTTAGGTTCGATTTCAATTCCTTTAAAAGAGGTTTTAAAAAGTCTGCTTGGCGAAA
>JAYUFL010000077.1:0-1924 GCA_043738745.1 Bacteroidota bacterium | reverse complement strand
TGAAAAGTCAAAAGAAAAATTTGATAAAAAACTATTATCTGAATTGACTTGGAACTATTTAGCTTTAATTGCACAAATATTTAGTGTGTCATTTTATTTTGAGAATTTTTAAATTATCAGCGCATAACGTATCCCTCCACTATACCACGTCCTAATTTGAATAACATTACTCATTAAATTTACGCGAAACAAAAACGTGTAAAAAATGAAAGGTGCTAACGAGAACGATACCATAAAATTTGCGATGATTGAGCACTGGCAGCAAAGCAAACAAACCATATCAGAATTTTGTAAAACAGAAAACATAGCCTTGCATGTTTTTTATTATTGGCACAATAAATACAAAAAGCAAAACAATACCCCTGCCAAGTTTATAAAAATAGCAGCACCAGAAATTTCTCAAATACAATTAAACTATTGTGAATTACATTTTACAAACGGCATGCGTTTAGTTTTTAATGAAATGCCCAATGCAGGTTTTATAAAACAATTGCTATAAAAAATGTTGTTTCATTATCAAATAAAAAATTATTACGTTTATACCGAAAGCACAGATATGCGCAGTGGAATTGATTCGTTGAGTGGCATCGTTAAAAATCAGTTACAACAAAATCCATTAAGTGGTGATTTGTTTATTTTTTTAAACAAGCGAAAAACCCAACTAAAATTACTGCATTGGCAAGATGATGGCTTTGCTATTTTTTATAAACGTTTAGAAAAAGGCACATATGAATTACCTCAAATAAAAACAGGATTATCACATCAAATAAAGCCTGAAGAATTGCTATTTTTGTTACAAGGCGTTATGCTAAAAAGTGTAAAGAAACGAACACGATACACACATCCATCTGTTTATAAATAACAGTAAAATAATCAACAAAATCAATGCTTTTGGAGTATCTTTGAGATGTGATAAATGATAATTATAGTGCCTATTCTTCTACTGAATTTATCACAATTATTACTGAACAAAAAACGGTTATTACTGAACAAAAAACAGAAATTGATTCTTTAAAACATCAGCTAACTAATTTTCAAAAAATAGTGTTTGGTTCAAAACAAGAGCAGCATAAGTCGATTGAAAATCCCGAACAAATTAATTTAGAATTTACCGAAAAAGTAGATTTAGATTTACCTCAAGATATAGAATTACAAAAAGCAACCTATCATCGCAAGGCAAAAAACACAAAACGTACAGATTACTCAAAACTTGATATACCAGCACATTTAGAGCGTGTGGTTACCATTATTGAGCCTTTAGATAAAACCGATGATATGGTTAAGATTGGTGAAGAGGTGACGGAATTATTAGCTATTACGCCACAACAATTTTATGTAAAACAAATCATTCGTCCTAAATATGCGCGAGCAAATAAAGAAGGGGTAACAATTGCAGAGCTTCCGTCTCGTCCAATACAAGGCGGAATAGTTGATGTAAGTTTATTAGTGATGTTATTATTAGATAAGTATGTTGATCATTTACCAATATATCGCCAGCAAAAAAAATACGAACGATTAGGAATAAAATTAGCAGAATCAACCTTAGGCAATTGGATGGCAGAATCCATCAAGTTATTAGAATATTTGTATGTTGAATTAATACAACGAGTCAGGCAAAGCAAGTATTTACAGGCAGATGAAACGCCAATAAAAGTTTTGGATAAAGATAAAAAAGGAACCACACATCGTGGCTACTATTGGGTTTATCATGATGTAGAAAACGGATTAGTATTATATGAATACAATCAAAGTCGTGGACAAATAGCCCCAAGTAATTTTTTAATGGATTATAATGGCTACTTGCAAACCGATGGTTATGCTGTGTATGATGCGCTGCCAAATAAAAACATAAAACTCTTGGGCTGTATGGCACATGCCCGCCGATATTTTTTTGAAGCACAGGATAATGATAAAGCAAGGGCAA
>JAYUFL010000076.1:0-1925 GCA_043738745.1 Bacteroidota bacterium | reverse complement strand
ATTTTAAAACTTGTTCAAGTTTAAATTCCGATGAAAAACTTCTTTTCTTATTCATAAAAATGCCCCAAATAGTGTCTAACTTTTTGGGGCATGTCCATAAATAGTAACATTTACAGGGCTTTTATTAAATATATTTGGATTAGAATTTCAACGCTACATTTAGATCGAATTCATCCGATATAACTTTGTCTCCAAGGTTTTGGAAAAAATTCCCAGAATTGTATTTAATATCATATTTTGTTCTGTCCACTTTCAACAAACTAGTTGCTGTGTTTGTAGTAATTGCTAAGTCGAAAGTTATTGGATTGGTAATCCCTTTGATGGTTAAATCGGCTGTAACTGTGTAAATTCCATTCGGTTTTGCTGCCAAAGTTTTAAATACTAGAACTGCTGTTGGATTTTTTTCGATTCCAAAAAAATCTGCTGATTTCAAGTGACCTTCGAGTTGTTCTTTTCCTTCACCTGTTTTTAAATCAGTATTTACAAGAGTTGTCATGTCGGCAATAAAAGTCCCTCCTACTAATTTAGTTGATTTAAATACCAATGCTCCACTTTTTAGTGCAATTGTTCCTGTGTGTTGTCCTGTAACTTTTTTTCCAACCCAAGTTATAATGCTTTTTTTAGCATCAATTTGTTTTGTTTGTGCTGAAATTGTTGCCGAAAACGCAACTAATAAAGCAACTGCAATTGTTTTTAATGTTTTCATAATTTTAAATTTTTGTTATTATTAATTAAATAGTTATAAATAAATCTTCATCAGATTTCCTTACTTTTTTATAATGTTGTGTGGCATCTTCGTTGCTTCGGTATCCAATTGTAGCAATTACGGCTGCATTAAGATTTAATTTATCTAGACCTAGAATTTCGTTGTATTGCGAAGGCATAAAACCTTCCATCGGACAAACATCTATTTTAAGTTCCGCAGCAGCATTAAGCAAATTTCCTAGTGCTAAATAGGTCTGCTTTTCGTTCCAAATATTTTTTTCTTCACTCGATTTTGGACTAATTGCACCTTTCATATAGTCTCCGTATCCTGAAATTGCTTCCATTGGAATTCCACGTGTTTCAATAACATTTTTCAAATAATCATCGATATCCGAATCATCAATTTTAGTGTAATTTGCAAATACTATAATTTGCGAAGCATCAATAATTTGATTTTGCCCCCAAGATGCAGCGAGTAGTTTTGCTCTTACTTCGGGATTTTCAATAACGATTACTTTGTAAAGTTGCAATCCGAACGACGACGAACTTAAACGAATTGCCTCTTTTAATATATCTAAATTTTCTTTGGATATTTTTTTGGTTGCGTCGAATTTTTTTGTAGCATAACGCCAATTTTGGTTTTCTAAAAATGTGCTCATAGTTTTAATTATTTATTTAAGGTTCTGTATTTTTCTAATAATTGGTTAAGTTCTTGTAATTCTTGCGAGGTTAAATTTTGTGCAAATTTATTTTCAAGATAAATTATTTTAGGATCTAAAATTTCAAGAATTTTCATTCCTTTTGGGGTTATTTGTACTTCTATTTTTCTGCGATTTTCTGGACAAACTTCGCGAGTAACCAATTCTTTTAGTAATAATTTATCGACCAACCGCGTTGTATTACTTGTCTTGGCAATCATTCGCTCCTGAATAACACACATGTTTGCTGGGCAACCTTTTTGACCCCGCAAAATACGTAGTACATTAAATTGTTCTGCCGAAAGATCAAATGGTTTCATAATTTCGCTAAACGAATCGCTCAAAATATTTTGTGTAAACATAATGTTTAACATGACGCTTTTTGGTTGATTCAACGGAACTGTTGATTTTATTAAGTCATCAATTTTCATAAACTACGGACTAAATTTGTATATACAAATATAATATTATTTTTTAGTTGTATATACAAATGTGTATTAAATTATTGTTAAAAAATCATTC
>JAYUFL010000075.1:0-1925 GCA_043738745.1 Bacteroidota bacterium | reverse complement strand
ATTTCAAGAATTGAAAACGGAAAAGGAAATATTCAACTTTCGACTTTAATCAGACTTTTTGAGTTGGGATTAAACAAAAGAATTGGATTAACATTTTTGTAAATATTATTACATCGCACAACAGCGGTTTGGCGCAATTGGGGTTTTAGGCAAACTTTAAAGTTGGTTTTTGTACTTGGAAGTTCGGTCTTTAATTTATACATTTGGCAAACCAAATCCCCAACTTCTTAAAGCCGCGAAACGTTAGTGGCAAGACTACCAAAATTCTGCAAAAAACAACTTTAATGGAAAAAATGGAATTAATGAATACAATCTTTTTAGGAATTATTACAAGTTTTGTCGCTTCTATAGTTTTTACCTATTTATTTACAAGATTAAAACCTAATCTTAAAATCTCTGATGAAATTGCCTTTAGAAATGGAACTTTTAAGATTAAAATCATAAATGAAAGTAAATATGAAGCAACTAACATAAAAGCGGATATTTCATATATTGGTTATTTTAATGTTCCTGGTGGAAGAGAAAGAAGGTCATATAGAATAGATTTACAAAAAGATACTCTTTTTGATATTGATAAATTTGAGAAAAAATCAGAACACGCAAATAATACTTATAGATTTGTAACTCTTGAAAATTTACGTGATGACTTAAACCATAATAATTATGAATATATTAGATTTAAAATTACAGCAACACATTCATTATCTAATATCGGAAAAGTATTTGAAAAGCAATATAATGTAAATCAAATTATAAATGGAGAATTTGCTTTTGGTAATATAACTACGATTTCTTAATAAAATAGATAATTACTAATGACAAAAGAAACAGAAATCTATAACAAACTTGAGCTACACTACTTTTTTAGTGAAGAAGACAAGACACACACAATGGATGCTGTAATTAGAAATAAATGTGAACACGAATTATTACAAATCGTTTCAACAGTTTCAAAGGAATTAGGTTTTCAACTAAAAATTGAAACTGAAGCGTACGAAGAAGGTGGTTTAGTAGAATTTTATAATTTCATTGGTAGTGCAGAAGGTCAAGCAATTATGGCGCTTTCTAATTTTGCAATAACCGTAATTGGAATCATTGTTTCACGAATTCCTTTAAGAAAATCGAAACTTGACATTAAAGAGCAAAAATTAAGTTTAAAAGAAAAAAAATTAAATATTGAAGTTCAAAAATTAAACTTAAAATTATTAAAAATTGAACTCGAGAAAAAGAATGTTGAATTACCAAATTTAAACATTGAAAAAATTAATTTTATAATCAATAACAATATAAAAGTAATTAAGCATACTTCTAACTTTTATAAAACTCTATACAATTACCCAAAAGTTCGCAAATTGTCAACTGCAATTGTTAATTCTGCAAAAAAACAAATTGAAGAACCAAAATTCGTTAATCGTGAAGAGTTTGAAAAATTCTTTTTAGAAAGTGACAATTTAGAACCAATATTTGACGAAAACGCATCTATAGAAATAATTTCACCAGTATTAAAAAAAGGAAACTATAAATGGAGAGGAATTTACAATCTTAATCCAATTCCAATTGAATTTTCAATGAATAAAGAATTTAAGGATAAAGTAATTCAAGACGGAATAACTTTCAAAAATGGAACATTCATCGATTGTATATTAAAGATTGACAGAAAAGTTGATGATCTTGGAAATATCTATAATTCTAATTATTACGTTGAAACTGTATTAAGACAACATAATGAAGGAATTATTATCGAAACGTCACAAGGCAAACAATATAGAGAGAAAAAAGAAGCAATTAAAAACCAAACAAAATTATTTGAATAAAGTCCAGCCACTAACAGCGGTTTGGCGCAATTGGGGTTTTAGGCGAACTTTAAAGTTGGTTTTGTACTTGGAAGTTCGGTCTTTAATTTATACATTTGGCTAACCAAATCC
>JAYUFL010000074.1:0-1927 GCA_043738745.1 Bacteroidota bacterium | reverse complement strand
CTTTTTCGATAGTTGTTGCAGTGAAACTATTGTATCCTGCTGTTGGAATGCTATGACGAACTAAAAATTCTTTAGCGAATTCCTTGCTTCCTTCGAGTTGTGCGCCTTTTTTTGAAGGGCCAATAACTGGAATTTCATTTAATTGTGAATCGTTTTTAAAAAAATCATAAATCCCAAGAACCAAAGGATCTTCTGGACCAACAACAATCATATCTACACTTTCTTGAACTACAAATTTCTTAATGGCCTCGAAATCAAGAATATTCAAATCTACATTTGTAGCAATTTGGCTTGTTCCTGCATTTCCTGGAGCCACAAACAGCGAAGTACATTTTGGGCTTTGAAGTATTTTCCAAGCCAATGCATGTTCTCTTCCGCCCGATCCTAATAATAAAATTATCATTTTGTTGTTGTTTAGTGATGCAAAAATAGTCTGTTTTAAAGTCTATAAAAAGCGATTGTGCTAAAATTTAATTAGAATGTGAAATTTGTTTTGTTATTTTTGAAGAAATTTAATTTAAAAATGTTAAAACTATTCGATTTATCACTTCGATTAAATGGTTTTCGGATGAAGAAAGCCAAAACCGAATTGAATTCGATTATTTCTTTATCCGAAAAAGAATACCAACTTTTTATTAAAAATAAAAAACAAGAAATGGTAACATTTCATCTTGAAAACAACTCGTTTTATAGAGAATTAGTAGGTGAGAATGATTATAAAAATTGGAATGAATTGCCTATTTTAACAAAGCAAAATTTCCAAAGACCTTTGCTAGAAAGGCTTTCAAAAGGTTTTGACGAAAAATCGGTTTTTGTAAATAAAACTTCGGGTTCTAGCGGTGATCCTTTTATTTTTGCCAAAGACAAATATGCCCATGCTATTACCTGGGCTTCAATTATGTATCGATTTGGTTGGTATCATATCGATTTCAATACTTCTTTTCAAGCGCGATTTTATGGAATTCCGTTAGACTTTATTGGAAATACAAAAGAACGACTCAAAGACTTTTTGAGTAATCGTTATCGGTTTACTATTTTTAATTTATCAGACGAAATTCTCGAGAAAGTGCTATTAAAATTCCGAAACAAGAAATTCGATTATATTAATGGTTATACTTCGTCAATTGTTTTATTTGCTAAATTTTTGCAATCAAAAAACATTATTTTAAAAGATATTTGTCCAACGTTAAAAGTTTGTATGGTAACATCAGAAATGCTATTTGACGTCGACAAAATACTTTTAGAAACACAATTTGGAATTCCGATTGTAAACGAATATGGAGCATCAGAACTGGATTTGATTGCTTTTCAAAACCCAGAAAACGAATGGCAAATAAACTCCGAAACACTTTTTGTAGAAATTCTTGATGATGAAAATAATGTGTTACCAAATGGAAAAGAAGGTCGAATTGTAATTACTTCACTCTTTAACAAAGCACATCCTTTTATTCGATACGATATTGGCGATATTGGAATTCTAGACGAAAAAAGCACCTTGCAAAAACCTATTCTGAAAAAGTTAATTGGTCGAACTAACGATGTTGCCGTTTTGCCAAGTGGTAAAAAATCGCCTGGTCTAACGTTTTATTATGTAACCAAAAGTATTATTGAAGATGACGGAAACGTAAAAGAATTTATAATTCGACAAACAAAAATAGATGTGTTTGAAATTGACTATGTTTCTAAAAATGAACTAACTATAATACAAATTCAAAAAATAGAAACTGCAATAACGTTGTATTTAGAACCAAATTTGAAGTTTATTTTTACTCGAAAAATTACTTTAGAAAGAAGTAATCGAGGGAAATTGAAACAATTTAAATCGATTATTTAATTTCATAAACTCAAATGAAAAGAAAAATCCCGAGTACTAGTCGGGATTTAGTTAGAATATGTATGTAGCGGAAATTTTATTTTTTCAACAAAT
>JAYUFL010000073.1:0-14962 GCA_043738745.1 Bacteroidota bacterium | reverse complement strand
TATATTAAAATGGATTTTCAAAAAAATATTCATCAAAAAATGTTGCCAATAAATAAAATAATCTAATAATTTAAAATTAAAACAAAATGAAAAATATAATTCTTTCAGCCGTAGCAATGGCATTCGTATTGGTTTCTTGTAACCAAAAAAATAAACAAACAGTAACTGCAACTTCTGAAAAAACAGAAACAGCATCACAACTATATGCGTGTTCAATGCACCCAGAAGTAACAGGTAAAAAAGGCGAAAAATGTTCAAAATGTGGAATGGAATTAAACGAACCACTAAAAGCAACTACCGAAAAAGTTGTTGCAACCACGACAGAACCAGTTGCAGAAACAACTACAACTGAAGTTGCTAAAACATCATTTTCTATAAACGAAATCGTAACTAATTATTTGACTTTAAAAAATGCTTTGACCAAAGACGATGCAAAAGGTGCAGGAGTTGCTGGTAAAACATTATATGCTACTTTCAATGCTGTAAATGTAAATTCGATTGATGCAAAACTTAAAAAAGAATATCTAGATATTGCCGATGATGCCAAAGAACACGCAGAACATATTGGTGCAAATGCTGACAAACTAGAACACCAAAGAGAACATTTCGTGATGTTAAGCAAAGACATAAACGATTTAATTAAAACATTTGGAACAAAACAAAAACTGTATCAAGATTTTTGCCCTATGGCAAATGACGGAAAAGGAGCTATTTGGATTAGCGAAGTTAAAGGCATCAAAAATCCATATCAAGGCTCTAAAATGCTTACTTGTGGTTCTATGAAGAAAGAATTGTAAAATGAAAAAAAGCATCAAAAAAATACTTTATATAGGGTTAATTATTTTTTTGCTGATGCAATTGTATCAACCTGCTCGTAACGAAAGTTACGAGCAGGATTTTACAGCAAATTTTACAAAAGTGTATAAAGTTCCCAAAAACGTTGAAACCATTTTGCGAACTTCTTGTTATGACTGTCATAGTAACAATACAAATTATCCTTTGTATTCCTATATTCAACCAGCACGGTTTTTTATGGAAAGCCATATCAAAGAGGGTAAAGAAAATTTGAATTTTAATGAATGGGGAAATTATAGTAAACGTAAGCAAAACAATAAATTAGACAGAATTACAAAACAAATAAAATCTAACGAAATGCCTTTGGCATCTTATACATTAATTCACAAAAATGCAATACTAACACCTACTCAAAAAGAGGAAGTAATCAATTGGATAAATACACTTAACAACGATGAATAACCTCAAGCAAAATACCGAAGAAGTAAAAACAGACAATCAAGCAGGGCTATACACTTGCCCAATGCACCCACAAATAATAAAAAAAGAACCAGGTTCGTGTCCTATTTGCGGAATGACATTAGTACCAATGCAACCTAGCGAAAGTGCAGAACAAAAGGAATATCTTGATTTAGTCAAGAAAATGAAAATCGCTGTGATTTTTACCGTTCCTGTTTTTGCAATTGCAATGATTGAAATGATGCCCAATAATCCGTTACTCAAAATAATGGATGCACCATATTGGAATTGGGTACAATTTATACTAACACTTCCTGTCGTTTTTTATGCGTGTTGGATGTTTTTTGTTCGTGCGTTCAAGTCTATTATTACTTGGAATTTGAATATGTTTACACTCATTGGTATAGGAACTGGAGTTGCTTTTTTGTTCAGTTTAGTCGGGATGTTTTTTCCTTCTATTTTTCCAAACGAATTCAAAACCGAAACTGGAGCGGTTTTACTATATTTTGAAGCCACAACAGTAATACTAACATTGGTTTTATTAGGGCAATTATTAGAAGCCAAAGCACACAGTCAAACCAGCGGTGCAATCAAGGAATTATTAAAACTCGCACCAACCGAAGCAACTTTAGTAATTGACGGAAGCGATAAAGTAATTTCAATTCACGACATCAAAAAAGGCGATTTATTGCGAGTAAAACCCGGAGACAAAATACCAGTTGATGGAAAAATTACTGATGGCGAAAGTAGCATTGACGAAGCAATGATTACTGGCGAACCCATTCCAGTTGATAAAAAGAAAGAGGACAATGTAATTGCAGGAACAATAAACGGTAACAAATCCTTTGTAATGATTGCCGAAAAAGTAGGTTCAGAAACCTTGCTTTCGCAAATTGTAAAAATGGTAAATGATGCCAGTCGCTCTAAAGCACCAATTCAAAAATTAGCCGATAGTATTGCCAAATATTTTGTGCCAATTGTAGTAATAATTTCAGTTGTTACCTTTTTCGTTTGGGCAAAATTTGGTCCAGAACCTGTATTGGTTTATGGCTTTATAAATGCGATTGCTGTTTTAATTATTGCTTGTCCGTGTGCATTGGGTTTGGCTACGCCAATGTCCGTGATGGTGGGTGTGGGTAAAGGCGCACAATCAGGAGTTTTGATAAAAAATGCCGAAGCATTAGAAAATATGAATAAAGTAAATGTTTTAATAACCGATAAAACAGGCACATTAACCGAAGGAAAACCATCGGTAGAAACCATTTTTGCATCAAATAATAATGATAATGATTTGTTACAAAATATTGCTTCCTTAAATCAATACAGCGAACATCCATTGGCACAAGCAGTAGTAAATTATGCTAAATCAAAAACCATTACTTTAATAGAAGTGAAAGATTTTGAAGCCGTTGCAGGAAAAGGAGTTACAGGAACAGTTACCAATAAAAAAGTAGCTTTAGGAAATAAAAAACTAATGGAACAAGTCAAAGCCACCGTTTCAGACGATTTAGAAAACAAAATCATATCTGAACAAAAACTTGGAAAAACCGTTTCTTATATTGCGGTTGATACTGTTGCGGTTGGTTTTGTATCAATTACTGATGCAATTAAAACATCTAGCAAAGAAGCAATTAAGGAACTAATCCGACAAGGAGTTGAAGTAATTATGCTCACTGGCGACAACATAAATACAGCCAAAGCAGTTGCCGATGAATTAAATTTATCTTCCTACAAAGCAAGTTGTTTACCCGAAGATAAACTAAACGAAATAAAGCGATTACAATCCGAAGGAAAAATTGTAGCAATGGCAGGCGATGGTATCAATGATGCGCCTGCATTAGCACAAGCCGATATAGGAATTGCAATGGGAACAGGAACTGATGTAGCTATTGAAAGTGCTAAAATCACATTAGTAAAAGGCGATTTACAAGGCATCGTAAAAGCCAAGAATTTAAGCCACGCCGTAATGCGCAATATCAAACAAAACTTATTCTTTGCTTTCTTCTATAATGTTTTAGGAGTTCCAATTGCAGCTGGAGTTTTATATCCTTTTTTCGGAATTTTACTCTCGCCAATGATTGCGGCTTTGGCAATGAGTTTTAGTTCAGTATCTGTAATTGTGAATGCGTTACGATTGCGACGTTTGAAACTTTAGAAAATATAAATCGGGCGACAGCGAGACTGAAGACCGATCAACAGCGGAACTGACGAAAAATAAATACATTTATTATGAAAAATTTAAAATTAATTTCGACAAAAACAGTTTCATTTCTAACACTGTTTTTAATGGTAATTTCGTTAAGTGCTAATGCACAAACAGCGAAAAAATCTGCAATGATGAAAGATTGTTGTATGATGAAAGACGGTAAAATGATGGTTATGAAAGACGGTAAAACGATGCCTATGGAAAAAGATATGGTTATGAAAAACGGTACAACCTGTATGACCAATGGAGAATGTACAATGAAGGATGGTAAAAAAATGATGATGAAAAACGGTGATTGTATGGAAATGAGTGGAAAAATGTGTAACGATAAAATGAAAATGATGGACAAAAAGAAATCAACAAAAAAAATGGCAGCAATGGATTACAGTTGTCCAATGCACCCAGAAGTTACCAGCGATAAACCTGGTAAATGTTCTAAATGCGGAATGGATTTAGTTAAAAAAGCGTAATGATAAATATGTGAATAATAATGTTTTAAATTATTCACGTTACTAATCAGTAATTGCTAATAGAAATTATCATTAATTTATTGAAAATTAAATTTAATGAATTTTTGATAGTTTCTTATTTTATCAAATTTATTTTTTAAAACAACTTCTAAATTATTTTGAATATTAATGAATAACCTTACTCAAATTATCCAGCAATATAAAACCGATACTGAAAGTGTTTATACAACTTGGTTTGTAGATAATGACCAACGATTAAAAGCATTTCGTACTATTCGTCGTGGCGTTTTACAAGTTATTGACGACATAAAAAACAAAACATTTCCAAATGATTTTAAAGGCAGTAGTTTAGAGTTTGTATTGAGTTGCATTGCAGAACAAAAACAAATATTTGTAGGTGTAGCACATCCTTTTTATTGGAAACCAAAATTAAGAATTCCAGATATTTACGAAAACCAAAATAATAAAACAGCATTTGGTCAGTTTCTCGAAAACTGCATCAATGCAAAAACAGAAGAGCAAGTAGTAAAAGAAATAGTAAAACTAGATGAACTCAAAATAAAAGGTTTGGGACCAGCAGTAGCAAGTATATTATATTTCTTGCATCCAACTTTGTTTCCGCCATTTAATACAGCTATTCTCAACGGATTTAATTTTCTATTTAAAGACAAAAAGAAACTAGGCAGTTGGACAGAATATTTAAAAATAAGAGAAACATTAATCGAAACCAACAGTAAGCATAAATCTGAATTATCCAATGATTTAGGAGCAATTGCAGGATTATGTTTTGAAATTGGAACGCAAAAAATGCTCATTGGTAACGATGAATACTTAAGTGAAGAAGAACGCAATAAATTTGAAAAGAATATTTTAAAACGTCAAAAAGAAATTCAGGAAGAAAAGCAACAAGAAAATCTTCATAACGAAATGCAATACCATTTATTAAAAATTGGTGTTTCATTAGGTTTTGATGTAACTCCTGCAAGTAATGACAAAAGCAAATCCTACGGAGGAGAAAATTTCTCTTTTATATCAATCAATAAATTTCCAGAACTCCCAACTGATAAAGACACACAAAACACCATAAAACTAATAGATGTACTTTGGTTTCAAAAAGGAACAAACAAAATAATTGGAGCATTTGAAGTAGAAAAAAGCACCAGTATTTATTCGGGAATATTACGATTATCCGATTTGTATTTTAGTATTTCAAATGGTGAAGAAGTCTTTTACATCATCATTCCAGACAGTCGTGAAAAAGATGTTATTCAACAACTCAACCGACCAGTTATAAAAAACTCAAAAATGAATATCAAATACATCCTGTTTTCTGAATTAAGAGCCAATTGTGATGCGATTTGCAAATTTGGAACAGACCATTCTATTATGGAAAAAATCGCAAAATCAATTTAAAAAATAAAATAATGAAATTCAAATTATCAATTGTAGTATTATTTATTGCGTTGAGTACAACAGCTCAAAAAATTGTCCGTTATGATTTGTATGTAAAAGATACCATTGTAAATTTTTCTGGTAAAGAAAAAAGAGCCATTGCCGTAAACGGACAAATTCCAATGCCAACGCTCACATTTACCGAAGGCGATATTGCAGAAATCTATGTGCATAACGAGTTAAACGAAGATACTTCAATGCACTGGCACGGTTTAATGTTACCCAATCAATACGATGGTGTGCCAAATTTAACCCAAATGCCAATAAAACCGCATACAACACATTTATATAAATTTCCAATTATCCAACACGGAACGCATTGGTACCATAGTCATACAGGTTTACAAGAGCAAATCGGAATGTACGGTTCGTTTATAATGAATAAAAAAGCAGATGATCCTACTTTCAGAAAAGGGATTGATGATCTACCAACCGTTCCAGTAATTTTAAGCGAATGGACAGATATGAAACCTGAAAACGTACACCGAATGTTGCACAATGCAACAGATTGGTTTGCTATCAAAAAAGGAACAACTCAAAGTTATGCAGAAGCCATAAGACAAGGATATTTCAAAACTAAAGTAGCTAACGAATGGAAACGTATGAATGCTATGGATGTTAGCGATGTGTATTACGATAAATTCCTAATCAATGGTAAAAACGAAAGTCAATTATCTCGATTTAAAGCTGGTGATAAAGTACGTTTACGAATTTCAAACGGTGGTGCATCAACTTATTTTTGGCTAACCTTTGCAGGTGGAAAAATTACAGTGGTTGCCAACGATGGTAACGATGTAGAACCAGTCGAAGTCGATAGATTAATTGTTGCAGTTTCTGAAACTTATGATGTTATTGTAACCATTCCAGCAGATAAAACTTCCTATGAATTTCTCGCAACTCCAGAAGACAGAACAAAATCAACCTCATTATATATTGGCGGTGGCATAAAACAATTAGTAGCTCCTTTACCAAAATTAAAATATTTCGACGGAATGAAAATGATGAACGGAATGATGAAAATGAACGGTGATTTAGACGATATGGGAATGCAAATGTCTTACAACCAAATGGATATGAATGTAGTAATGTACCCAGAAATTACAGGAGCAACCAAAGCAAAAACAGATACTAAAATGGGGAATATGAAAATGACCGAAGCCGATTATAACAGCAACGCACTTTCAGACATTACAACCTTAAATTATGCTATGCTGAAATCGCCAACAAAATCAACGCTTCCTAAAGATGCACCAGTAAAAGAATTAAAGTTTGAATTAACGGGTAATATGAACCGTTATGTATGGAGTTTAGACAACAAAGTAGTTTCTGAAACCGATAAAATACTAATCAAAAAAGGAGAAAATGTACGCATCACAATTCACAACGGTTCAATGATGCGACACCCAATGCACTTACACGGTCACGATTTTAGATTATTAAATGGTCAAGGCGATTTTTCTCCACTTAAAAACATTGTGGATATTATGCCAATGGAAACCGATGTTTTTGAATTTTATGCCAATGTCGAGGGAGATTGGTTTTTTCACTGTCATATTTTATACCATATGATGAGCGGAATGGGCAGAGTTTTTACCTATGAAAATCAAGCACCAAATCCTGAAATTCCAAATCCAAAATTGGCACAACGTAAATTATTTGCAGACGACAGAAAATTTCATTTTATGGGCGAGAATAATTTTGCTACCAATGGAAATGAAGGAACAGTAATGTTAGCCAATACACGTTGGAAAGTAAGTTCACTATGGCATTTGGGCTATCACGATATGCACGGTTATGAAAGTGAAACAATGGTTGGACGATATTTAGGAAAAATGCAATGGTTATATCCTTACATTGGTTACGATTATCATTATAAAATAGAAGGTGGTCCAAATAATATTTTTGGTAGCGAAGAAAAAAACTGGTTCGGTCAAAAAAGCAATAAAAACAATCGAAATACAATTGTTGCTGGTATTGCTTACACGCTACCAATGTTATTTATTGCTGATTTACGAGTAGATGGCGATGGTAAATTTCGTTTTCAGTTAGGCAGAGAAGATATTCCAGTTTCAAAGCGATTAAGAGCAATGATAATGATTAATACCGATAAAGAATACACAACAGGACTAAAATATATTTTCACACGAAATTTAGGTGTAACAACGCATTATGACAGTGATATGGGAATAGGTTTTGGTATGAATTTGAATTATTAATTCAATCCTATTTTGTTTTATCATTAAATTAATTCCAGTTTGAACGCAAAAATTAACTTATTACTATCTAATCTCAATGAACAAATCAATTTCATTGATTTAGAAATTACTGACCCTATCAAACATTCCGAAAAAGCAATAGAAATGATAGTCAAATCATTAGAGAATTTAAAATCAATAATTATAAAAAACAAGTTTAGAACCCAAACTGAAGAAATAATATTTTTCAAAGAAGTAAAACCTCAAGTCTTTTCAAAATTAATATTTCATACAAAAGTTTTAAAAATTGAAACCAAAAGACCAAAAGGAACAGATAGATCACAACGCAAATATTTACTGAATGAATTGGATAAACTAAATCATTTTTTCGATAATAATCTAGATTTTTACCAGTATTACAGAACAGGTGCTATATTTCTTGATGAAAAATATTTTTTAAGAGGAAAGTATGATATTAGGTTGTCATTAGATACTTTTTTCTTCACTTCTGATAAAGAATTTAATACAAGTCACGATTTTAAAGTTTCTAAAATATTAGCCAATGATTTACTCGAAATATATCTAAAAGAGCAATTAACAATATTAGACAGAAAGGGGACAATGGCAACGAAAAGTCAAGCATTACCAAAAGTTAAACTTACTTGGACTGATAATAAATCGTCATTAATAGAATTATTATATGCGCTCCATTATCAAGGAAGCTTCAACAATGGTCGAGCAGAGATTAAGGAAATCGCCAGTTATTTTGAGTCGATTTTCAATATTGATTTAGGTGATGTTTACAGAAGTTGGTACTCTATTAGAGCAAGAAAAACAGAAGAAACAATCTATTTAGAGGGTTTAACAAAAATTCTAAAGAAGAAAATTGATCAAGAAAATAATAAATCAAAATAGTAGTACCAAGTTCATACCAAGTTGGTAATATTACACGATAAATTAATACGAAATATATTGAAAATCAAAGCTTAAAAACCAAATAAATTTTATAAAATTTAGAAATTTAAAAAAAATATTTGATTAGAATACATCAATTTCTTTCTGAATGGGCATTTAAAAAAACTCACACCTTATTTAATCTATTTTAACCATAAAAATCAGTGTTTTACAAAAAATCGTTACCAAGTTGATACCAACTTGGCAAACAAAACCAAGCAATTAATCCAATTTTGTGCTATAACAATCTAAAAGGGCACATTATGGCAATCGAAGTAATTACTCGTGAAGATTTGAACGAATTTCGTACACTTCTTCTTTCGGATTTAAACGCAATGTTTAATTCAAAACCACAACAGCAAAAACAATGGCTCAAATCTTCCGAAGTCAGAAAGTTGCTAAACATTTCTCCAGGTACTTTGCAAAACTTACGCATCAATGGAGTGTTATCTTATACCAAAGTTGGCGGTATAATTTATTACGCTTATAGCGATTTACTAAAAGTTTTGGAAACTAACAAAGTCGAAGCAACTCCCAATTTGTTCAATCCTAAATGGTTGGTAAGATGAATTACATCAAACACCTAACAGGTTTTTTCAATCGCATTGCTATTGAAAATTCACTCAACCCAACACACATAAGTTTGTATTTAACGCTTTTTCAATGTTGGAATGTCAATCGGTTCAAAAATCCAATTACAATTTCCAGAGACGAAATGATGAAAGGAAGTAAAATTGCATCAAAAGCAACCTACCATAAGTGCATTAAGGAACTGCAACGGTTGAAGTTTTTAGATTATTTCCCATCGTATAATCCATATTCTGGAACGGAAGTTTTTATGATAAATTTTTCGGAAGGAAGTAATTTTAGTCAAAATAGTTCAGATGTAACCAGTTCAAATAATGACCAAACCACACCAATTTTTGACCAATCCGAGCCAAAAAATGAACACGTTAATAGTCAGGTTAATGAACAGGTTAATGAACTGCCCTATATATATAATAAACAAACATTAAAAAACAATAAAAACATAGATATAGACACCAATTTTCAAAATTTTGAAAATAATTTGTTTTTAGAAGAAAAAAATAAAGAAGAAAAAAGTTCCGCCAAAAAAGAAGAAAAATTTATATCTCCAGCAATTGATTTAGTCAAAGAATATTTCAAGTTTCAGAATTTCACCGAATTTGAAGCAGAACGATTTTTTAATTATTACTCCAGCATTGGTTGGCTCATTGGTGGAAAAACCAAAATGAAAGATTGGCAAGCAGCTGCACGAAACTGGATGTTGAACACTCCGAAATTTTCGGTCAATTTGCCAAATCCACCAGCCCAAAAAGCAAGTCCACAAACAAGAGCCTACAACCTAAACGCAACCATTGACAAAAATTATGCAGAGCCTTTGTAAAATGAAAATCACAACCTATGAATTCACAATACAATTATCCCGAAATGATGGCTTGGTTGGAACAAAAAGGCAAATTGCAGTTTGGCGAAAAGTTCCATTTCAGAGAAGAGGATATAGTAAATATTCAAAAACTGATTTGCTATTTTCTAAAAGATGAGGTTATGGCTGCCAATTTTAATTTAGATTTATCCAAAGGAATTCTACTTTCAGGACCAGTTGGCTGCGGAAAAACAACATTGATGACTTTGATGCGACACGTTGCACAACCAAACTATAAATTCATTATGAAAACCTGCCGAGACATTAGTTTTGAATTCATCAAAGAAGGCTACCAAACCATTCAAAAATACAGCAACGGAAACAATTCTCATAGCGAGTACAGAAATTATTGCTTCGATGATTTAGGCGTAGAAACCAACCTAAAATACTACGGAAATGAATGTAACGTAATGGCCGAAATCATACTCTCTAGATATGATATTTTCATTTCAAAACAAGTCATAACGCACATAACCAGTAATCTTTCCGCCACAGAAATAGAAGCTGCTTATGGTAATAGGGTGCGTTCTAGGTTAAGGGAATTATGCAATTTAATAGCATTCGATAGCCATTCAAGCGATAAACGAAGTTGAATTGCATAATCACGAACACCAAAAAAACAATAACAAAGCGTGAGTAAATGTTGAATTTGATTGCTTTTAGTAAAGATATTGAGGATAAATGAATTTGATAAGTAGGTTAATAAGTCAAAACTCGATAAACAAATTATTAAAGAAAGTTTTATATTTTGGTAGATTAATAAAAGTGTACCAATGATAGAGAAAATAGAGATTAAAAAAGTTGCATCTTATGACTTAACAGGTATTGAAATCAAAGATTTAAAGAAAGTAAATTTTATTTATGGAGCAAATGGTAGCGGAAAAACTACAATATCAAATTTTTTATATAATGCTTCAGATACAAAGTTTGAAAATTGCACTGTAAATTGGAAAAATACTCAAGAATTAAAAACATTAGTTTATAACAAAGAATTTAGAGAACGAAACTTTGGCAAAGGGAAAATTGGAGGTGTTTTTACTCTCGGAGAAGCAACAACAGAACAAATTTCAGCCATCAATGAAAAAGTTGAAGAATTAAAAATTATAAAGGCAGACGGTGTAAAAAAGAGAGAAACACTAAATACTCAAATTCAAAAAAAAGAAACCCTAGAAAATAATTTTAAAGAAACTTCCTGGACAAAGATTTATAAAAAATATGAAACCGTTTTTAAAGAAGCATTTACAGGTTCATTACAGAAGGAAAGTTTTAAAAATAAATTGTTGTCAGAATTTAGTAGTAATACCAAAACGCTGGTAACTTTTGATGAGTTAACAGAAAAAGCAAAAACTATTTTCGGAAAAGTACCGCAAAATATTGCACCAATAAACACAATTACATTTGATAGCATTATTGAAATAGAAAGCAATCCTATTTGGAAGAAAATAATTGTTGGTAAAGCCAATGTTGACATTGCAAAACTTATTCAAAAACTGAACTTAAACGATTGGGTAAATCAAGGTAGGAACTATGTTCAAGAAGATAATACTTGTCCTTTTTGCCAACAAGAAACAATTACTGATGATTTCAAAAAACAAATAGAAGATTATTTTGACGAAACCTATTTAAGTGATTTAAATACAATAAAAACACTGAAAGAAGAATATAATTCTTTGATGAATAATTTTGTAAACGAATTAAATAGTCTTGAAACCAATCAAAAAGCTTTTCCAGAGACAAAACTAAATACAGATAGATTTTCTGCTTATTTAAAAACGTTGATTAGCCAAAATACAACTAATGGCGAATATTTAAACAATAAAACCAAAGAGCCGAGTAGAAGTATTGAACTGGTTTCGGTAAAAGAACAATTAGATTTAATTTCAGAATTAATTACAAATGCAAATGTCGAGATTACAAAACATAACAATATTGTTGCCAATTTTACAACCGAAAAAATCAGTTTAACTCAATCAATTTGGAAATATATTATTGAAGAATTCAAAACTGATATTGTAAAATTTAATACAGATAATAATGGATTGCAAACTGGTAATACAGTCCTTCAAGGTCAACTAACTGCTAAATTGACCGAACATACTACTTTAGATCTTGAAATTAAAAATTTAAGCAAAAATGTTACGAGTATTCAGCCAACTATCAATGAAATTAACCGACTTTTAAAATCCTATGGCTTTTTAAGTTTCAAAATTGAACCATCTTCAGAAGAAGGTTTTTATCAAATTCAAAGAGAAGATGGTACAATAGCCGAATCAACATTAAGTGAAGGCGAAATTACATTTATTACTTTCTTGTATTATTTACAATTGGCAAAAGGAGGAAGTTTGGTAGAGAATGTAAACGATGAAAGAATTTTAGTTATTGACGACCCAATTTCAAGTTTAGACAGCAATGTGCTATTTGTCGTTAGTACACTTATAAAAGATATTATTAAAAGCATTAAATCAGAGAGGGGAAACATAAGACAAATTATTCTTTTAACTCACAATGTATATTTTCATAAGGAAGTATCTTTTATTGATGGAAGAACAAAATTTTGTTCAAAAACAAATTTTTGGATATTAAGAAAAAACGATACGTTTACTAAAATTCAATCTTTTAGTATGGAAAATCCAATAAAATCATCTTATGAATTGCTTTGGCAAGAATTAAAAAATGAAAATGTAAAATCGAGTATTACTTTTCAAAATATTATGCGAAGAATAATTGAAAACTATTTTAAACTTCTAGGGAAATATGGCGATGATGATTTAATACAAAAGTTTACTACTAAAGAAGACCAAGAAATATGCTCGTCATTAATTAGTTGGATAAATGATGGTTCACACAGTATCAATGATGATTTATTCGTTGAATTACAGGATAGAACAATTGAAAACTATAAAAAAGTATTCAAAGATATTTTCATTTTAACCAATCACGAAGGGCATTTTAATATGATGATGGGAATAAGTGAAATCCTAGATGAAGCTTTGGTTTAAAATAGTATTTCTTCAAGTAAAATATAAAGGGATTTTTTAATTACTACTAGAAAAAAACGCCCATTCCTATCCCATTATTCATTTATAATGGAAAAAAAAGCCCAATAATCACGTTTTATTGGAAAATAAAGCATAGTTTTGCTTGAACAAAGCATCACTAATGGAAAATTTTGTCCCAACACACCTTCAAGAAATTATTTATTCTTCGAGCGATAAAAAAGTAAGAAAACAAATTGCTTTGCTTGAAAGTACAGGTAAAATTAAAAAAATTGCACCTCGTATCTTCACTTCTAACTTTATTGATACGGATGAGGTTATTATCAAAAGAAATATATTTTCTATTCTAGGTAACTTATATCCTGGTGCATTATTAAGCCATCGTTCCGCAATAGAATTTAAACCAACCGCCACAGGACAAATATTTGTTACCTATACCTACACAAAAAAAATAGAGTTGCCCGGAATAACCATTCGTTTTATGGAAGGTACTGGAGTAATTGACGGCGACAATTCATTTTCGGGAGAATTATTTGTTTCACAACAAGAAAGAGCTTTTTTAGAAAACCTGCAATCCTCAAGAAAAACAGGTCCAGAATCCAAAACTATTTCAATTGCTGAACTCGAAAATAAATTAGAGAAAATAGTACAAGTAAAAGGAGAAGATGGATTAAATCAAATTAGAGATAACGCAAAAGTAATCGCTGATAAATTAGGAATGCAAAGTGAGTTTGATAAATTAAACAAACTAATTAGTGCTTTATTATCTACACAACCATCCAAAATATTATCGTCGCCAAGAGCAATTGCAAGAGCATTTGGAAATCCTTATGATCAATCAAGAATAGATTTGTTTGAGATATTATTTCTTGAATTAAAACAAAGAGAATTCAAAAATGCCATAGATAGAAATACAACCAATACAGCTTTTCAACATTTTGCTTTTTTTGAATCCTACTTTTCAAATTACATTGAGGGTACTCGATTTGAAGTTATCGAAGCAAAAACCATTATCGAAACCGCTACACCAATGTTCAATCGAGACGAAGATTCTCACGACATATTGGGAACCTATAAATTGGTAAGTAATAAAATTGAAATGAATATTACGCCAACTTCTCCAGAAGAATTCATTAACATTCTTCAATACAGACATCGATTACTTTTGGAAGCAAGAATATCAAAAATGCCAGGCGTATTTAAAGATAAAAACAATCGTGCTGGAGAAACATTTTTTGTTGATTTTGAATTAGTAAAAGGCACATTAATAAAAGGTTTTGATTTTTACAAAGCATTAACAGACCCATTTGCAAAAGCGGCTTATATTATGTTTATGGTAAGCGAAGTCCACCCATTTTTAGACGGAAACGGAAGAATCGCAAGAGTAATGATGAATGCCGAATTAGTAAAAGCAGAACAAACAAGAATAATAATTCCAACAGTATATCGTGATGATTATTTGGGTGCTTTACGAAGATTAACAAGACAACAAGATCCAATAGCCTATATAAAAATGTTACAAAGAGCACAAGATTTTAGTGCAACATTAAAAGCAGATATTATGGAAGAATTAGAATTGCAATTAATATCAAGTAACGCTTTCAAAGAACACGACGAAGCCAAATTAAAAATTATCGTACAATAAGACACGGGCAATCAAGCGGTCTCTCTTCGGTCGTTTCCTTTGTTCCGTTCGGCTGTTCCAGTCAGTCGTACCTCCTTCCGTTCCACAGGCACTTCAACAGCACAGTAAAATAACCGCTTTGAAAAAAAGCCGTTATTTTCCTGCGCCGTTTTCGTTCCTCATCTTCACACGGTCACTTCCTGCGTTCGGTCGAGCTTCTGCATCCACAATACCGCTTCATTTCGCTTCGTTCAATCGTTCGCTTTCCGCTCCATTGCATTCCGCTGCAAGCTCTCTCTTTCTCTTCACTACATTCCAGCAGTATTATGTCTGCCGCCCTCCGTGTTTTCAGCGGTTGCTCTTT
>JAYUFL010000072.1:0-5461 GCA_043738745.1 Bacteroidota bacterium | reverse complement strand
ATTATCGATGCGGACCGAAATGGTTTGATGCAACATTTGTTAGACAAAGGAATTCCTTGTGCGATTTATTATCCAATTCCGTTGCATTTGCAAAAAGCATATTTAGACGTTCGTTATAAAGAAGAAGATTTTCCTGTAACCAACCAATTGGTTCAGGAAGTTTTGTCGCTGCCAATGCATACCGAATTAGACGATGAGCAAATAAAATTCATAACCGATTCAGTTTTGGAATTCTTAAAATAAGACAATTAGAAAATAGAATATAGAAAAAAGACTTCAATCTGTAAAATCTATATTCTATTCTCTATATTCTAATATTCTTAAAAAAAATGAAAATACTAGTAACAGGAGGTCTCGGATTTATAGGTTCGCACACCGTTGTCGAATTGCAAAACGAAGGTTTTGAGGTTGTTGCCATCGATAATTTATCGAATTCATCACTATCGGTTTTAGATGGAATAGAGAAAATTTCAGGCAAAAAACCCACTTTCGAGAAATTAGATTTACGAGATAAAAAATCGGTGCAAGATTTTTTTAAAAAACACGAGGATATTGCAGGAGTTATACATTTTGCAGCCTCTAAAGCAGTTGGCGAAAGTGTCGAAAACCCTTTGCTATACTACGAAAACAACATCAATACGTTGGTTTATATTTTACAGGAATTGCAACAAAAACCAGAAGCAAATTTCATATTTAGTTCCTCTTGTACGGTTTACGGTCAAGCCGAAATTATGCCAATTACCGAAAATGCTCCCGTTCAACAAGCCATGTCGCCTTACGGAAATACTAAGCAAATTGGAGAAGAAATCATCAATGAAGTTTGTAAAGTCAGTAATATTAATTCGATTTTGTTGCGATATTTCAACCCAATTGGAGCGCATCCAAGTGCCGAAATTGGCGAATTACCAATTGGTGTTCCGCAAAATTTAGTACCATTTATTACCCAAACAGGTTTTGGTTTGCGTAAAGAATTATCGGTTTACGGAAATGATTATCCAACTCCGGACGGAACGTGTATTCGTGATTATATTCACGTAGTAGATTTGGCGAAAGCCCATGTTATTGCTTTAAAACGATTGCTAAATAAAAAAAATCTCGAAAAAGTAGAAACTTTTAATCTTGGAACAGGAACAGGAAGTTCGGTTCTTGAAGTTATACAGGCTTTCGAAAATGTTTCTGGTAAAAAATTATCCTACAAAATCGTCGATAGGCGAGAAGGCGATATTGTTTCGGCCTATGCAAATACGGATAAAGCCAACAACATTTTAGGCTGGAAAGCACAATCTAGTTTGCTCGAAAGTATGGCTTCGGCTTGGAAATGGGAACAAAAAATTAGAAGTTAAATTTTATTCAAAACTATATTAGATTGCTTTCGCTTAGGCGAACTCGTCGCAAATTCCCAATAAAATGAAAGAAAAAACGGATTTTAAATTACTAGTTTGTCTCATTGTTGTTGCGGTAGTTTGGGGAACTACTTATCTTGGTATTCGAGTGGCTGTTGAAACAATTCCACCTTGGTTCGTAACATCAATTCGACAAGGTTTAGCGGCAATTATTGTTTTAGGAATTTTGTTGTTCAAAAAAGAATTAGTTTGGATTGGTTGGAAAAATTTTTACAGTCAACTTATTCCGGCTTTGTTAATGTTGGTATTAGCCAATGGTTTTACAACAATTGCCGAGCAAACGTTACCATCAGGTCTAACATCTATAATGAGTGCACTTTCTCCAGTTATTATTTTTCTAGGAAGTATTTTATTTGGGCTTCAAAAACCAAGTTTAAAAGGCTTTTTTGGAGTAATTTTAGGTTTTTCGGGCGTTGTTTTCATTTTTAGAGATGGATTAGGAGCCATTTTAGATCCAAATTACAAAATAGGTATTTTTTTTTTAAGTATAGGTATTCTGGGCTGGGCTTCTGGAAACATTTACACCAAAAAACATGCTCATAAAACAAACAATATTGCTCTTAATTTATTTTATCAGTTTACAATTGCGTCACTAATTCAATTAATTTTAGCATTTGTATTTTCTCCAAATTCGAATGCTAATTCTTGGAGTTTACGTAGCGTTTTTGCAGTGATCTATTTAGCGATTTTCGGTTCCGTAATTACGTTTTTTTGTTATCACTATGCGTTGAAAAGAGTTACAGTTGTTCAAATTTCTATTTTAAATTATTTCAATACAATTATTGCTGTTTTCTTGGGTTGGTTGCTTTTGGACGAAATAATTACATCTGATTTTATTATTGCAACTTTATTGATTATTTCGGGCGTTTTTATTATTAATTACAAGAAAAGAGAAAAAAATTAAATTAATAATAATTCCTGAATTTTTATTTTTTCTGATATTTGCAAAATATCACTCAAAACTCCTCTAGCTGTAACATTTTTTCCTGCTCCAGCCCCTTGGATTACGATTGGGATTTCGCCATAGGTTGTTGTATAAATTTCGAAAATATTATCAGCACCCTTCAATTGTCCGATTGGAGAATTTCTTGGCTCTGATACTAATTTTACTTCAACTTTTTTAGTTTCTAAATCAATTTCGCCGATATATCGCAAAACATGAGTTCCAAACTGTGTGATTTTAGCAATTTCAAAAGGTTTGTCGAATTGTTTTTTATTTTTTTCATATTCTACATGCGTATTGGATTCATTGAGATTGGGCAACAATAGCGATGAAATAATTACATCAGGAAACTCTAATTTGTATTCTAATTCTCGAGCCAAAATCAGTAATTTTCTACCCACATCGTTTCCTGATAAATCATCTCGAGAATCGGGCTCAGTCAAACCTAGTTTTTCTGCGTCGACTAGAATTTCTGAAAACAAAGTTGTTTCTTCGGAAAATCGATTAAAAATATAACTCAGCGATCCAGAAAAGACGCCACGTATTTTTGTGATTTTATCGCCTGAGAAGTGTAAATCTCGAATGGTTTTGATTACTGGCAAAGCAGCGCCAACATTAGTTTCATAAAAGAAATTACGATTGTATTTGTTTAAGTTAAAACGTAATTCTTTATAAAAATCTTGACTCAAAGTATTGGCTTTTTTGTTTGCCGCAACAATATGAAATCCAGATTGAATCAATGGAATATAATTCTCAACAAAATCTTTACTCGCTGTGGCATCGATTGCGATTAGATTTTCTAGTTCGTTGTTTTTTACAAAATCTAAAATGTCTTTAATTTTATATTTATTTGAAGTATTTTCGAACGAATCAATTTCTGATTTTGAAAGTCCGTTTTTGCTAAAAAGAGCTTTTTTAGAATTTGCAATTATTGGAATTTGAAGATTAATATTTTTTTTATCAATAAAAAAATCATGGTTTTCGATAATTTGATTAATGAGTACGCTTCCAACATTTCCGTTTCCGAAAAGAACAATGTTTATTTTAGTTTGTGACATGATTTAAGGTTTTAATTTTAGTAAAAATTGGATTTAAAATCCTAGCTAGTTGTTCGAATTCTATCAAAAAAGCATCGTGTCCGTGAATGGATTTTATTTCGTGATGAGAAACATTTTGCTTTATTTCTCTTAAACTTTTATAAGTTTCGAAATCTTCGGCTTTAGTGAAAAATAAATCTGAATCAACAGAAACTATGTGAATATTCGACTGAATGCTCTCCGAAATTGCTTCGAAAGAAATTCGGTTTCGAGTAATGTCATTCGTTTTTAGTAAATGATTCATGAGTTTATAAGACGATAATTGAAACCTGTTTTTGAGTTTTTCACCGTGATTCAATAGCCAATTTTCGATTTGAAAGTTTTTGTTATTTGATTTTTCTCGTTTAAATCTTTGGTTTATAGATTCTGGCGTCCTGTACAAAAGCATTGCGTGAATTCGTGCATCTTCGATAGGATTTTTTGAATTATTCAATATAGAATCTTGCAGCAAAACATTGGCAAGCATCCAATCTGTGGCTTTCCAATCTGTGGCAATCGGAATTAAATTTTCGATTTTATTGGGTTTCAAAACTGCCATTTCCCAAGCGATTGCTCCGCCAAGACTTCCACCAATTACTGCAAATAAATCTTGAATATTCAATTCGAAAACAGTTTTCCAATAAATAGTTGCAATGTCTCTAATGGTAAAATCTCTATAATTTTCAATTAGATTTTCTGGGTTTTCATCAAATCCATTTCCTGGAATATTTATAGCTAGAATGGTATAAAAATTAGTATCGATTGTTTTATTTTCTCCAATCAAATCGTTCCACCAACCAGTTTCGCCAATAATATTAGAATTTCCCGTCAAAGCGTGATTTACCAGAATAACTGGAGATGTGCCTAATGGTTGCCCGAAAATTTGATAAAAAATAGGAATATTTTCTATCGTTTTTCCGTTTTCTAGATCCCAATTATTAATATTTATTTTTTGTAGCATTTTGTTTTTTTTGAATGATTATAATTTAATTCGAAAACATCTTTGTCAAATATTAAAACTCTGACAAAGATGTTTTCGAATCAAATTAAATTAATTGTTCAACAGGCAATTTTTCGAAGACTGCTTTCAAATCGGCTTTCAAATCTTCAATATCTTCAAGTCCAACCGAAAGTCGAATCAAATCTTTTGAAACTCCTGTGGTTAATTGATCTGCATCTGACAATTGTTGGTGCGTGGTACTTGCAGGATGAATTATCAATGATTTTGTATCGCCAATATTTGCTACAAGCGAAAACAACTTGGTTTCGTCAGCCACTTTTTTTGCAGCTTCGAATCCGCCTTTTAATCCAAAAGTTACAATTCCGCTTTGTCCTTTTGGTAAATATTTTTTGGCTAAATTATAGTATTTGTTGTTTTCTAATCCAGGATAATTCACCCAAGCAACTTCGCTTTGTGTTTGCAACCATTTGGACAATTCGAGTGCGTTTTCGGAATGTTTTTTGATTCGAATTTCTAACGTTTCCAAACCTTGAATGGTTTGAAAAGCGTTAAACGGGCTTAATGCTGCACCAAAATCTCGTAATCCTTCAATTCTTACTTTGGCAATAAACGAAATTGCTCCAAGCACTTCGTAGTATTTCAAACCATGATATCCTGCCGAAGGTTCTGTAAATTCTGAAAATTTTCCGTTACTCCAATCAAAAGTTCCAGCATCGATAATTGCACCACCAAGCGAAGTTCCGTTTCCTGTAATGTATTTTGTTAAGGAATGAATTACAATGTTTGCTCCGTGTTCGATTGGGTTTAATAAGTAAGGTGTAGCAACAGTATTGTCAACAATAAAAGGAACTTTAAAGGCATTTGCCTCGAGCGAAATGGCTTTTAAATCAAGAACATCTAGTTTTGGATTTCCTAAACTTTCTGCAAAAAATACTCTTGTGTTTTCTTGCGCTGCTTTAATGAAATTTTTTGGATTTGATGGATCAACGAATGTTGTTGTAATACCCAATCTCGGCAAAGTTACTTTCAATAAATTGTAGGTTCCGCCATACAAACTGCTCGATGCAACGATGTGATC
>JAYUFL010000071.1:0-36296 GCA_043738745.1 Bacteroidota bacterium | reverse complement strand
TAAAACTAGGAGTTGTAAATAATGTAACTGGTGCAAATGCAGGTTACGGGAACTTTACAAACTTAGTTGCAAATGTTCCTTACGGATCTAACACAATTACATTTAGTGCAGGATTTTCTGGATCAGCTTATACTGAGTTTTGGTCTGTTTGGATTGATTATAACAAAAATGGAACTTTTGAATCTACAGAGCAAGTAGTTGCAGGATCTTCCTCTGCCAGTACAAATCTAACGGGAACATTTACGGTACCAACAACAGTTTTGGCAGGGAATACTCGAATGAGAGTTTCAATGAAATACAATGCAGCACCTACAACTTGCGAAACTTTTTCTTATGGAGAAGTTGAGGACTATACTGTAAATATTGGTGCAGCAGCAATAACTACTTTTTCTTCAGAAAATAATGGAACACAATTAGGAAACGAAACGAATCTATATGATTTTAATTTATATCCAAATCCTACATCCGATTTATTGAGAGTGAATTTGCAAGGTAGCAGAGAAGCAACTTACCGAATTATGAATTATTTAGGACAACAAGTTGAATCGGGAGTAGTTTCAGAAAACGGAATTAACGTTTCGCGATTGAATTCTGGAGTTTATATTTTTGAAATAAACGATGGACAAAAATCGATCTCTAAAAAATTCATCAAAAAATAATAGAAATTGAATAAAATTAAAAATGCCTTTCAGAAATGAAAGGCATTTTTTTATTTATAAAATTCTTTGAAATTGATTTTCTCTTTTCTAAAAACCAAATCTTTTTTGGTAATATATTTCACTTTCCAAACATTGTTTTGCTTGAAATAACAAATAGAATCCGAATAATTTACAGTTCCTATATTGTCGTCTTTTTCGTCGGGCTCTACAGAAAGCATAACACCATAAAAATTCTTGCTCTCATCAAAATTTTTGTCAGTTATAAATTTTTGAAAACTATTAAAATCGCCATCAAACGAACTGAACCATGAATGAACCAAATTGAAATTTAGGGAATCAAAACACAATAAGTAATGACTTTGAGCATATCCACAAGCAGGAAAACCAGAACTTAGTGTAAAGAACTTTGATTTAGAATTTTCGGATTTAGTTTTTTCGAAAAAACCACGTTTCAAAGTCCAAACAAAATCAGTGTTATAATTCTGTATTTTGCTTTTGAAAGATTTTAAATACTTTGAATTGTGATTAAAGTCGATTCGTAACGAACCTAGACTAATACTATCTTTATCATAAACCAATTTTTCTAGTGTAATTTTAATAAAATCATTTTTCAAACCATCATCATCAAAACACATTTGAATAGTATCGTTTAATTTTTCAGAATTAAGATTTTCAGTTTGTTGTAATGGTTTTAATACACTTTTATTGTAATTAGAGAAAGTTGTAGTTTTTTTTGGCACGTCTTTTTTACACGATACAAATAATATAAAAATCAGAAGGAATACATTTTTCATATATAAAATTTAAAGTTATTTCACAAAAAACCAACTAGCCACCAAAATAGCAGTAATTATACAAATAAAATCTACTAAAAGCATCGTCAACAAAGTATAACGTGTGTTTTTGATGTTGATAGAACCAAAATAAACTGCAATTACATAAAACGTAGTTTCGGCACTGCATTGAAAAATACAACTCAATCGTCCCGTTAACGAATCTACTCCAAAAGTTTTCATCGAATCAATCATAAAACCTCGTGAACCCCCAGAACTAAAAGGGCGAAGCATGGCGACAGGCAGCGAATCTGTAATTTCTTTACTTACTCCAATACTCGCAAAAATATAACCAAGTCCGTCACTAATAATCTCGAACAAACCACTATTTCTGAAAAACGAAATCGCCGCCAACATTCCTAGAACATAAGGAAAAATAGTTACTCCAGTTTTCAAACCATTTTGAGCACCAGTTACAAAAGCATCGAAAATTGTGGTATTTATTGCTGTAAATTTCTTCTCATTAATGAATGAAAAAATCAACGTAAAAGCAATTATACCAATCAACATTAAACCAGATAAATTCGATGTGAAAAAATTTTTACCAATTAAATCCAATGCATTAATATAGAATAATAATCCAACAATTGCTGCAATCAAAGTCACTAATCCAATGACCAATGAGGCGCTCATAAAATTAATTTTCTGACGAATTCCAACAATCATAAAAGTTGCAATTGTTCCCACGAACGATGTAATTATGCAAGGTAACATTACATCTGCAGGATTGGCAGCGTTTTCGGCAGCGCGATAACCAATAATCGAAGTCGGAATCAAGGTCAATCCAGCAGCGTGCAAACACAGAAACATAATCTGGGCATCGCTAGCCTTGTCTTTTTCGAGATTCAATTCCTGCAAACTTTGCATTGCTTTTAGTCCAAATGGTGTTGCTGCAGAATCTAATCCAAGAAAATTTGCTGCAAAATTCAATGTCATATACGAAATTGACTCGTGGTTTTTTGGAATCGTTGGAAAGATTTTCACAAAAACAGGACTCAAAAATTTAGATAATTTTTGGGCTGCGCCAGAATCAATTAACAATTGCATTATTCCACAGAAAAAGGCTAAATAAGCAATCAACGGCAATATCAAATCGAACAAACTCGTTTTGCAAGTCGGTAGCAATCCATCAGACTTTTGAACTCCACTAAAAATTTTTACAGTTTTGTTTTTATAAACATACGTCGTATCTGAGTTCGTTTCTACTTTATTAACAATCATCGTTTTATCTGGAGCCTTGTCAATACTATCTCGAACGAATATTGGCAGTTCTTCTAAATATTTTTCGGAAATCAAAATAGGATCGTCTTTTTTGCCGTTCAACATAAAATCAATCGTGTAACTATTGCCCGAAAATAAACTAATTACAATAAAAAATATCGACGAAATGAAAATCACTAACCAAAATCTACTTAAAACCATACTGCTAATTTTTTTGCTAATGTAATATTTATTTGAATTTGAAATCAAATAAATTTTCATTCATATAGTTATTATATTTCATCCAAAACACTCTTTGGGTTTAAATTATTTAGGTTAACAAGTCATTTAGTAAACTTTTAGAAATTTTTAAAGTTTAAAACCTTAAACAAAAAATAAAAAATAATACCTTTACAAATTAATCGTTTTATGAACTTAAGTTGCATTTTAGCAACATTATCTATATATTATGGCATGTACAAGTTGTTCAACTTCTGATGGTGGCGCACCAAAGGGTTGTAAAAATAATGGGACTTGCGGCACCGATAGTTGCAACAAATTAACAATTTTCGATTGGCTTTCTAACATGAGTTTGTCGAACGGAGAAACGCCTTTTGATTGTGTTGAAATACGGTTTAAAAACGGGAGGAAAGAATTCTATAGAAATACTGAGAAACTAACTTTATCGATCGGCGACGTGGTTGCCACCGAGGCTTCACCAGGACACGACATCGGAATTGTAACACTTACAGGCGAGTTGGTAAAAATTCAAATGAAGAAGAAAAAAGTAGATCACTTAAGTTACGAAGTTGCAAAAATTTACAGAAAGGCATCGCAACGCGACATCGACATTTGGTCTGCGGCACGAGATAAAGAGGAACCATTGAAAGTTCGGGCTCGAGAATTGGCAATTGAACAAAAACTCGAAATGAAAATTTCTGACATCGAATTTCAAGGTGATGGTTCAAAAGCAACGTTTTATTATACAGCAAATGATAGGGTTGACTTTAGAGGATTAATTAAAGATTTTGCAAAAGAGTTTAGCACCAGAATCGAAATGAAACAGGTTGGATTCCGTCAGGAAGCAGCACGTTTAGGAGGTATCGGTTCTTGTGGGCGCGAGTTGTGTTGCTCTACTTGGCTGACTGATTTTAGAAGTGTAAACACATCTGCAGCACGATACCAACAATTATCATTAAATCCACAAAAACTTGCAGGTCAATGCGGAAAACTTAAATGTTGTTTGAATTATGAGTTAGATACTTATATGGATGCTCTAAAAAATTTTCCAGACTTCGAAACCAAATTAGTCACCGAAAACGGTGATGCAATATGTCAGAAACAAGATATTTTTAAAGGTTTAATGTGGTTTGCCTACACAAATAATTTTGCAAATTGGCATGTTCTAAAAATAGAACAAGTTCAAGAAATTATTGCAGAAAATAAAGAAAAACGAAAAGTAACTTCACTCGAAGATTATGCGCTTGAGGTAGTTTTGGAACCTCAAAAAGATTTTAACAATGCTATGGGTCAAGAAAGTTTAACTCGTTTTGATCAACCAAAGTCAAAGAAAAAAAGCAACAATAAAAAGAAAAAACCCGTTGGTGCAAATGCAATTGTAGCAAATAATCAGAACACGAACCAAAAACTTAATCCAAATCAGAATAAAACCCAAAATAATAACAAAAACACGAACCAAAAAACGATTGATAATCCGATAAAACCAAGAAATCCAGATAACGTAATTCGACCAACTATAAAAATAATTCCAAATCAAAAAAATGAAACTAAAGAGTAGTATCTTATTTTTTTTAACATTAATTCTTTTTGCCTCTTGCGACAAAAAAAGAGTTTTCGATGAGTACAAATCCGTAGGCAACACTTGGAACAAAAACAATAGTATTAGTTTTAATTTGCCAAAATTAGAAACTTCTAAACCCTATAATTTATTTTTAAATATTAGAAATAACAACGAGTATCCGTTTAGTAACCTTTTCTTGAAAGTTTCCTTAGAAAACCCAGACGGATTAGTTAAAGTGGATACTTTAGAATATCAAATGGCAAATCCAGACGGATCTTTGCTTGGAGAAGGTTTTTCGGAAGTAAAAGAAAACAAACTTTTTTATAAAGAAAATGTTAAATTCGACAAAAAAGGAATTTATAAAATTCAAATTCAACAAGCCGTTCGCCAATCCGGAAAAGTGTCTGGACTGAAAGAATTGAAAGGAATTACCGAAGTTGGATTTAGAATTGAATCAACAAACTAGAAAATCATGGCTCAAAAAAACACAACCATCGTAAAAGATGTTAATTATTATAAAAAGAAATTTTGGAAATTTTTTTTCTATGCTCTTGGTGGCACATTTGCTTTTTTTCTATTAGCATCATGGGGATTGTTTGGCTCAATGCCATCGTTTGAAGATTTAGAAAATCCAAATTCGAACCTTGCAACCGAAGTAATTTCTAGCGATGGTGTTGTTCTAGGAAAATACTATAACGAAAATAGAACTTCTATAAAATACAGCGATTTACCTAAACATTTGGTAGATGCACTTGTTTCGACCGAAGATGAGCGTTTTTATGATCATTCTGGAATCGATGCCCGTGGAACCATGCGCGCCGTTTTGAGTCTTGGTACAAACGGTGGAGCAAGTACGCTTACCCAACAATTGGCAAAACTACTTTTTCATGGAGAAGGTTCTAAATTTTTGCCTTTTAGAATCGTTCAAAAAGTAAAAGAATGGATTATTGCTATTCGATTAGAACGCCAATATACAAAACAAGAAATTATTGCAATGTATCTCAACAAAGCAGATTTTGTTAATACTGCAGTAGGAATACGTTCTGCAGCAAAAGTATATTTCGCAAAAGAGCCAAGAGATTTAACCATCAATGAAAGCGCTATGTTGGTTGGAATGCTTAAAAACCCATCTCTATTTAACCCAGTTCGTCGTCCCGAAAAAGTAGCCGAAAGACGAAATGTGGTGCTACATCAGATGGTAAAAAATGACCATTTAGAAGAATCTGCAAAAGAAAAACTCGAAAAACAACCCATTGTTCTTAAATTTCATCCCGAAAGCCATTTGGACGGAATTGCAACGTATTTCAGAGAATACCTTCGTGATTATTTGAAAACGTGGACAAAAGAAAATAAAAAACCTAATGGTGAAGAATATGACATTTATAGCGATGGATTAAAAATATACACCACTATTGATTCTCGAATTCAAGAACATGCGGAAGAAGCAGTAAAAGCACATTTAAAAAACCTTCAAGAAGAATTTTTTGCGCAAGCAAAAGGAAACAAAAATGCACCTTTTGTAAATATTTCTGACCTCGAAACACAAAAAATAATAATGCAAGCCATGAAATCGTCCGAGAGATGGCGTGTTCTAAAAGAGCAAGACAAATCTGATGATGAGATAATCAAATCATTTTCAGAAAAAACAAAAATGACCGTTTTTTCTTGGGACGGCGATAAAGATGTAACAATGACTCCAATGGATTCCATAAGATATTTTAAACATTTCCTTCAGGCGGGACTCATGTCAATGGAACCACAAACAGGACAAATTAAGGCTTGGGTTGGTGGGATTGATTATAAATATTTTCAATACGATCACGTGGGTCAAGGTGCACGACAAGTTGGTTCTACGTTCAAACCATTTGTGTATGCAACTGCAATTCAGCAACTTGGGATGTCACCATGCGACACCATAATCGATGGGCCTTTTATGATTCACAAAGGACGTCACCACGTAACCGAAGATTGGGAGCCTAGAAATTCTGACAACAGATACCGAGGAATGGTAACGCTCAAAAAAGCGTTAGCCAATTCTATCAATACTATTTCGGCAAAATTAATAGACAAAACAGGACCCGAAGCAGTTGTGGAACTCACACACAAACTTGGAGTAAAGTCAGAAATTCCTGTTCAACCTTCGATAGCACTTGGAGCAGTAGAAATTACGGTTCATGATATGGTAGCAGCATACAGCACATTCGCTAACGAAGGAGTATATATGAAACCTCAATTTCTTAATAAAATAGAAGATAAGAACGGTGTAATAATTTATGAAGCCGTTCCAGAAACTCACGATGTTTTAAATAAAGACATTGCGTTTGCTGTAATAAAACTTCTAGAAGGAGTAACCGAAGGAGGATCTGGCGAACGCTTGAGGACTCAAGGTGGAGGAAGCGGCGATAATCGCTGGACAGGTTATCCGTATTTATTTAAAAATCCAATAGCAGGAAAAACAGGAACGACACAAAACCAATCCGACGGATGGTTTATGGGAATGGTTCCAAATTTAGTAACTGGAATTTGGGTCGGTTGCGAAGATCGTTCAGCACGTTTCAAAAGTATAACTTACGGACAAGGAGCAACAGCAGCGCTACCTATTTGGGGTTATTTTATGAATAAATGTTATGATGATGAGAATCTAAATATTTCTAAAGAAGAGTTCAAACGCCCCGAAAATATGTCTATAAAAGTCGATTGTTACAGTTACACACCCCGAAAAGTAAAAGACACTACCAATGTTGAGCAAAATACCGACGAATTTGGCTTGTAAATTCTAAAATAATTTTTCGATAAAACCTATACAATTTCTAAATGATTAATAAAAAAGTCAATAACGTGCAAGAGGCATTAGTCGGAATCGAAAGCGGAAATACTATTATGCTTGGAGGATTTGGTTTGTGTGGTATTCCAGAAAACTGCATAGCAGAACTTGTGACAATGGGAATCAAAAATCTGACTTGTATTTCTAATAACGCAGGAGTTGACGATTTTGGATTAGGCCTATTACTTCAAAAAAAGCAAATCAAAAAAATGATTTCATCCTACGTAGGAGAAAACGCAGAGTTCGAACGTCAAATGCTTTCAGGAGAACTCGATGTTGAATTGATTCCGCAAGGAACATTAGCCGAGCGTTGTAGGTCTGCCCAAGCAGGGATTCCAGCATTTTTTACTCCTGCAGGATTCGGAACAGAAATCGCCATTGGCAAGGAAACAAGGGAATTTAATGGAAAAATGCACGTAATGGAACATGCTTTTAATGCCGATTTTGCTATTGTGAAAGCATGGAAAGGTGACACTGCAGGAAATTTAATTTTTAAAGGAACAGCACGAAACTTCAATCCTTGTATGTGTGGGGCTGCAAAAACAACCATCGCAGAGGTTGAGGAACTGGTAGAGGCTGGAGATTTAGATCCAAACCAAATTCATATTCCAGGAATTTTTGTGCAACGTATTTTTCAAGGACATAAATACGAGAAGAGAATCGAACAGCGAACGGTTCGCACAAAGAAAACATAAAATTTTTTTAGAATGAAAATAAAAATAATTAATAAATCACAAAATAATTTACCAAATTACGAAACCATTGCATCAGCAGGAATGGATATGCGTGCTAATATTCAAGAATCTATAACCATTAAAACCCTAGAAAGAGTAATGGTTCCAACAGGATTATTTATTGAATTACCAATAGGTTTCGAAGCGCAAGTTCGTCCACGAAGCGGATTAGCGTTCAAAAACGGAATAACTTGTCTAAACTCTCCAGGCACGATCGATGCCGATTATAGAGGTGAACTCAAAGTGATTCTAGTGAATTTATCTCACGATGATTTTACAATCAACAATGGCGACCGAATTGCGCAAATGGTCATTGCCAAACACGAACGAGCCGAATTCATTGAAGTTCAAGAACTGTCTTCTACAGAAAGAGGCGAAGGTGGATTCGGGAGTACAGGTGTAAAATAACTAAAATTATGGAAAATCAAGATATTCGATGGAAACAGCGTTTTTCAAATTTTGAGAAAACATGCATACTACTAAAAGAGGCAGTAACAAAAATTAAAAAACCGTCCAATTTAGAAAAAGAAGGTACTGTTCAAAGGTTTGAATTCGCTCACGAAATGGCTTGGAAAGTCATGAAAGACTTTTTAAAAGAAAAAGGATTTCAAGGTTTAATTGGTTCAAAAGACGCTACAAGGTTTGCTTTTCAAAATGAATTAATAGACAATGGTCAAATTTGGATGGACATGATTGATAGCCGAAACGAAACCGTTCATACTTATAACGAAGATATTTTAGAAACTCAATATGAAAAAATAACAAAAATTTATTATCCAGAATTTATAAAATTCGAAAAAAAAATGAAATCATTATTATGAATTTTGGATTGAATGAAAATACAATCATCAAAATTAATTCTGTTTTTGAAAATCATTCAGAAATAGACGAAGTTATTATTTATGGATTTCGAGCAAAAGGAAATTTTAGAAACGGATCGGATATTGATTTAACAATAAAAGGAGAAAACATCAAATACGAAATTTTATCCAAAATAAATCAAGAAATAGATGATTTGAATACACCATATATGTTTGATATATCAATATTTAAAGATTTAGATTCCAAAGAATTAATAGAACACATAAACAGAATAGGTAAAATTTTTTACAAAAAATATAAATGAAAATAATAGTTCCAATGGCTGGTCGTGGTTCACGACTTCGTCCGCACACACTAACAGTTCCAAAACCACTAATTCCGATTGCAGGAAAACCAATTGTTCACAGACTAGTCGAAGATATTGCGGGTGTTATTAATCAAAAAATAGATGAAATAGCATTTATAATCCATAAAGATTTCGGAACACAAGTCGAAAAAGATTTAATTGCAATTGCCGAAAAACTAGGTTCAAAAGGAACCATATATTATCAAAACGAAGCGTTAGGAACGGCTCACGCAATAATGTGCGCTAAAGAATCGATGTTTGGACCAATTGTTGTGGCCTATGCCGATACACTTTTTCGAGCCGATTTTATGCTTGACACAACAGCCGATTCTGTTATTTGGGTAAAACAAGTCGAGGATCCAAGTGCTTTTGGAGTTGTAAAACTCAACGAAAATAATCAAATTGTAGATTTTGTCGAAAAACCGAAAGATTTTGTTTCGGATTTGGCAATTATTGGTATTTATTATTTTAAATCGGGCGAAAGTTTGCGATCGGAATTGCAATATTTGTTAGACAATAACGTTGTAAAAGGTGGCGAATACCAACTCACCGACGGATTAGAAAACATGAAAATAAAAGGCATGAAATTTGTACCAGGAAAAGTCGATGAATGGATGGATTGTGGCAACAAGAATGTAACGGTCGAAACCAATTCGAGATTACTAGGATTCTTACACAAAGATGGTCAAAATTTGGTTTCTACAAATACTAAAAACGAAAATTCGACCATAATCGAGCCGTGTTTTATTGCCGATGATGTTGTTCTGATAAATGCAACTGTTGGCCCAAATGTTTCGTTAGGAAAAGGTTGCCATGTGATTGATACTAAAATAAAAAATAGTTTGGTTCAGAACCATTCGCACATAAAAAACGCTAATTTAGATAATGCAATGATTGGAAGTCACGCAAGTTTTGATGGAAATTTCACAAGTATTTCGATTGGTGATTATTCGGTTTTAGAATAAGATTTTTTAGGTTTTTATAAAATGAAAAAAATATTTTTAGTATTAATTATTATAATTTCGATTTGTGCAAATATGCCAGTTTTTGCACAAGAAAACCTCGAAGATGTTGCTTCTGTAAGTGATAATTTTCAAACATCGTATTTTGAATCTTTGAAACAAAAAGCGATTCAAAATTATGATAAAGCAATTGAAGCATTAGAAAAGTGCGAAAAAATTGAACCTAAAAATGCCGCTGTTTTTTTTGAATATGGTAAAAATTATTTATTGCTTAAAGATTACAAAAAAGCCTATTTAAATTTCGAAAAAGCAACACAAATTGACCCGAAAAACCGTTGGTACTGGGCAGGTATTTATGACGTTTACTATGAGCAAAAAGATTATAATCAAGCCATAACGGTTGTTAATAAATTAGTAGAATTTAATCAAGATTACAAAGAAGATTTAGTTTCGCTATACATGAACACGCAACAATTCGACAAAGCATTAGCATTGATAAATGAATTGAATGACAAAGTTGGGAAGTCAGAAAAACGAGATTTGTATAAACTTCAAATTTTGCAAGATTCGAAACTTCAAAATCCAGAAAAAGATAATTTGATTGAGCAAATTCAAAAAAATCCAAAAGTAGAATCTAATTATTTAGATTTAATTTATATCTATTCAAAAAGTAATCAAGAAGAAAAAGCGCTTGAGATTGCTAAAAAATTAGAAAAAGAAATTCCAACATCGGATTGGGCGCAAGTAAGTTTATTTAAGTTTCATTTGAGCAATAATGACGGTGATAATGCCGTAAAATCAATGAATATTGTTTTTGAAAGCAAAAAAATTGATGATAAAATCAAACACAGAATTTTGAATGAGTTTTTGATATTTGTCAAAACCAATCCAAAATATAATCCCGATTTAGAAAAAGCAATACAATATTTCAAAAACGATCCAAATGTGAATGTAGCCAAAGAAGTGGCAAAATTTTATCAGAATGAAAAAGATTATGATAAAGCAATTCAGTACTATGAATTAGGTTTTCAAAACAACCCAGCAGATGATGTTGAAACGACTTTGTTACTTTTTCAATGCTACGCCGAAACAGGTAAATTTGATATTCTTGGAAAAAAATCAGAAAAAATGATTGAATCTTTTCCTTCTCAACCACAATTTTATTACTTTGCGGGATTATCCTATAATCAATTAAAAAATTACAAAAAAGCCAAAGATTATCTGGAAACAGGATTAGATTATTTGGTAGATGATGTTGCACTCGAAATAAATTTAAACATTCAACTTGGCGAGGCATATAGTGGGCTAGGAGATGTTGCAAAAAAAGAACTTTACTTTACTAAAGCAGAAAAACTATTAAATAAAAAAAAATGATGAAAAAATATTTAGGACTTATTCTTCTCATTACACTAATTTCTTGTAAAACCAAAAAAGTTGTTGCCAAAACAAATGCAAAAGAAACAATTACATCCGAAAAAATAATTGAAAATCATTATAACAACAAGAAAGATTTTTCGACATTAATTATCAAATCGAGTGTAAAATATAACGACGACAAACAGTCGCAGAGCGTTGTGGCGGACATTAGAATTAAAAAAAATGAAATTATTTTTGTAAGTATTCGTTTTCTGGGAATTACAATGGCAAAAGCCTTGATTACGCCAGATAAAGTTAAGTTTTATGAAAAAATTGGAGGAAAATATTTCGAAGGAGATTTTACTATTTTAAGTCAATGGCTTGGAACGGATTTAGACTTCAATAAGGTTCAAAATTTGTTTATTGGTCAAGCATTAGACGATTTAAGTAAAGAAAAATATACAAATACTATTGAAGATAAAATGTATAAACTCGAAAACATTTTAGACGCAAATACTCGTAAGACATTTTTTTTCGAGTCGGATAAATTTTTATTAAAAAAACAAGAAATCACACAATTGTCAAAGCAACGTCAGTTACAAGTTATTTATCCTGATTATAAAGAGTTTACTGAAGCAATATTGCCAAACAGCATAAGAATCGATGCAATTCAGGAAGATAAAAGAACCAATATAAACATCGAATACAATTCGGTTTCTTTCAACGAAGAATTAACGTTTCCGTATAGTGTGCCCGATGGCTACGAAAGAATTTATATTCACTAAATTTGCAAAAAATAGTTTCTAATGTCAAAATATATTTTATATCTCGTTTTAGTTTGTTTTTCGGCAAATATGCAGAGCCAAATTAGTACACAAGAAAAACTGGAGCAACGAAAAGCCCAAATTCAGGCAGAAATTCGTGAAAATCAAAAATTGTTACAAAAAGTAAAAAAGCAAGAAAAATCAGTTCTTACAGTAATTAGCATAAAAGATCAAAAAATTCATTTAAAAGAAAGCCTTATTGCCACAAACGAAAGTCAAACCAAAATACTAAATAATGACATGTATCGGAATCAAATTCAGATAAATCATTTAAAAATAGATTTGGATACTTTAAAAGCCGACTACGCAAAAATGATTGTTAAATCTTACAAAAGCCGATCTCAACAAAGTCGCGCCATGTTTATTTTGTCTGCAAAAAGTTTTCTGCAAGCCTATAAGCGAGCGCAATATATGAAACAATATGCAAGTTTTAGAAAAATGCAAGGCGATGCAATTACTGAAAAAACTAATGAAATTTTAAGTTTTAATCAAAAATTAAATGGTCAAAAAGTTGTAAAACAAAAACTCATTAAAGAAAACGTTGGCGAAAAATTAGTTCTCGAAAAAGAAAAACAAGAACAAGTTACACTTGTAAATTCAATCAAAAAAGACAAGAAAAAAATAGCAGTAGAAATTAAAAATCAACAGCAAGAATCTAGAAAAATCGATAGAGAAATCGATAAATTAATCCGTGAAGCAATTGCCGAAGCAAATAGAAAAGCAGCAGCGGCAGCGGCAAAAGCAAATCCTACAAAAGTTGTTACTGCTGCGGAAACAAAAGCGTCGGAATCATCAACCAAAATAGTTTTAACCCCTGAAGGTAGAATAGAGTCAGATAATTTCAAAAACAACAGAGGTCGCTTGCCATGGCCTGTTGAAAGGGGAGTAGTAACATTGCAATTCGGAAATCAGCCACATCCCTTGTATCCATCATTGATCATTCATAATAGTGGAGTAGAAATAACAACTGATCAAGGAGCAAATGCTAGGGCAGTTTTTGCTGGCGAAGTAACTCAGGTTCAGGTTGTTTCCCCAGTAAATAAAGCGGTTATTATAAAACATGGAGACTTTTTTACGGTATATCAAAACTTAAGTAAAGTTTTTGTACACGAAGGAGACAAAGTGACAATTAAGCAGAGTTTAGGTCAAATTCGAACCAGTGGAGATACTGGAAGAACCGTAATGAAATTTATGATTTCTCAAAATACAACCTATGCAAATCCTGCTTTGTGGTTAAGTAATATGTAAAAGTTGAGGTTTTGGACGAAACGTTTATAAATTTAAAAAAATAACGCTTTCAATTCAGTTGCATCGGCAGGTTTCATTTTTCCGGCCAAAACCAAACTCAATTGTTTTCTTCGCAAAGCGGCATCAAAACGTTCTTTCTCTAAATCGGTAACCGGAATAACTTCGGGAACTTGCACAGGAACACCACTTTCGTCAACAGCAACAAAAGTATAAATTGCTTCGTTTGCCTTGGTTCTAAAGCCAGATTCTCTATCTTCTATCCAAACATCAATAAAAATTTCCATAGATGTTCGAAAACTTCTCGAAACTTTGGCTTCGACCGTTACAACACTTCCTAGAGCGATAGCACGATTAAATGCTACATGATTTACGGATGCTGTAACAGTAATTCGTCTAGAATGTCTTCGGGCAGAAATACTAGCCGCCCTATCCATTCTGGCTAACAATTCACCTCCAAATAAATTATTTAATGGGTTGGTCTCACTAGGAAGCACTAAATCGGTTAATATTGTTAAAGATTCTGAAGCGTTTTTTGGTATCATTTATCTAAAAAGTATAATTATTTATTTTTTGAAACTAATTTTAATATAAAAGTTAGAGGTTTTGTAAATCTTGTCTAAAAAAAAATCCCATTTAAAGGGATTTTAATTCTTGAATCAAAACCCAAGCATCTGGGTTTGTAGTCTTTTGAATTCGGTTCATTTCCGTTCGAGCATCGCCGTATGAGGCATAACTTCCGTACAAAACCGGAATTAGACCATGGTTGTTAGGAGTCAGTATTTTTGGGCTAAAACCTTTAGAAATTAATTCGTTATATCTTTTTTGAGCATTTTTTTGCAATTTAAATGCTCCAGCAACAACATGGTAATTCAAAACATCTGTTTTTAAATTAATTGTTACCGATGCTGACAAAGGATTTGAAATAAAAAAAGTTGCTTCTTGAATTTTACTTTCTATTTTTTTTTGCACAGCAACTTCAACTAAAAGTCTGTTCTTTTGTACTTTGTCCTGATATATTTTATTTCCTACTAAACCACCAATTCCAGATGTAATCAGAAAAATAGCCGCATATTTCAAATAATGATTTTGTTTTTTTGTTTCTAACAAAACAACTTCAGGAACTATACTTTCGGAAGTAAACGTGGCCTCTTTTTTTAGAATTTCTCTAGTTATCATTGGTGAAACGTAAGAATTTAAACCAAAAGAAGAAGTCAAATAGTTCAACTCATTTGACGGAACAAAAACTATTCTATTTTCATAATTTAAAGACAAACTTCCAATATTTTTGAGCGATACAACTTGGTTCTGATTAAGTGTTTCTTTCCATGAAGCAACTTCCAAATTTATATAACGAACCGCATCATTATAGGAAATTTTATTCGAAATCGATATGTGATTTGCGATTAAACCGTCATTATTTACTAAATTTGCATTAAAATAAATTGTTTTTCTGGGAGGAAAAAATAAATTTGTATTTTCGTTCAATTCCGCAGATTGTATGTCGTTTAAAAAACCACCAAAACCCGGAACCACCACACACTGATAGCGATATAATAATTGTGAAATATTTTGACTTAAATCCATATTACAAATTTATACATTTAAAATAGTTATCACAATTTTATTCACAATTTTTATTAACAGTTAAACAAATTAATTGTTTTCCGATTTTATACCATTTTAATGACTGACCAAAAATTGTTAGATTTACTTGCCTTAACCAAAATTGAAGGTGTTGGTGATATAGTTGCCAAAAAATTACTTTCACATTTTGGAAATGCAGAAGATATTTTTAAATCCAAATCGAATCAACTCGCAATGATCGATGGAATTGGCTCGGTCTTGATTCGAAATTTAAAAAACAAATTGGCATTCGAAAGAGCCGAAATAGAATTAAAATTTATAAAACAAAACAACATAAATACGCTTTTTTTTCAAGATGAAAATTATCCTGACAAACTCAAACATTGTATAGATGGGCCAATACTAATGTTTACTTCGGGGAAAATCGATTTAAATAAAAAACGAATCATTAGCATTGTTGGAACTCGCCAAATCACAGCATACGGAACGGAATTTACTAAAAAACTAATAGAAGACTTGGCGCCATTGGATCCAATTATTGTGTCTGGATTTGCCTACGGCGTTGATATTGTTGCACATCAGGCAGCAATGGATCAAAATTTACAAACCATTGGAGTTGTAGCGCATGGATTGAATCAGATTTATCCAAAAGTGCACACAAAATATGTTGCAAAAATGGAGCAAAATGGAGGTTTTATGACCGATTTCTGGAGTTCTGCAAATCCTGAAAAAGAAAATTTTGTTCGTCGAAACCGAATTGTTGCTGGCATGAGCGAGGCTACAATTGTTATAGAATCAGCAAATAAAGGAGGTTCGCTAATTACAGCAAACATTGCAAACGATTATAACCGAGATGTTTTTGCGGTTCCAGGCAGAGTTTCAGACAAATTCAGCCAAGGTTGTAATAATTTAATTAAAACTCAAAAAGCCAACTTGTTAACTAGCGCAGCGGATCTGATTTATATTCTAAATTGGGATCTCGAGAAAGATTTAAAACCAATTCAAAAACAACTTTTTGTTACACTCGAACCCGAAGAGCAAAAAATTTATGACTTTTTACTCAAAAACGGTAAGGAATTATTAGATATTATTGCTTTAGAATGCGATTTTCCGGTTTATAAAATTTCGGGAACATTGCTTAATATGGAACTGAAAGGAGTCATTCGACCTCTGCCAGGAAAATTATTTGAAGCCATTTGAAATTTATTCTAAAGGTTTATTTATAATTTATTTTAACTCTTTTAGGCAATTGTAATTTTATTATTTTCAGCATTTATTTTTTAAAACACGTCGGTTTTCAAAAAAACATGGTAACGTTATGGCAATTAACTTTAAATTTGAATTCAATTATTAACTCTAGAAAAACAATCATATTTTGGTATAAACCCTAATAGAAACAAAAATAATGATGAAATTAAAACACCTTTTTTTAATATTAATTGTAAACCAATTAGTATTTGCACAAAATAAGATTCAAATTTTAAAGTCAAATACGAAAAGTATCAGTATAAAAGAAGATGAAAGTTTTTATAAGGATGTTTGGAATGTTTCGCCCGAAGTAAATCCTGATATTTTTATAACAAACAGATTTAAAAAATCTAAAAAAATCACATTTTATTCAGATATCGATTCAATTTCTTTTGAGGTTTTACCTCAAAAGAAATACAATTTTTTAATATTAATTAATAATACTGAAAAAGCATTTACACAAATAAATACGTTTCAAAATGAAACACCATCATTATCACCAAAATTAGTATATCAAAGAAAAAGGCAAACTGATAAAAATGAAAATGATACAATTCCATTTTTATTAGGACAAGATAATGGAATTCATATAAAAGGAAAAATTAATAGTTCTGAAGATTTAGATTTTTTGTTTGACACAGGTGCGGGTGGTAATGTAATTACGAGTTCCTTAATTAATACGAAAGTTAAATTAAAAATTGATGGAAGTTCTGAAAATAGCGGGTCGGACGGAAAATCAATTGTGCAAACAAGTTCCAATAATATAATGGAGATTGGAAATTTAGTATGGAAAACGCTATCATTATTGTCAATTGACTATAAAAACTTTCCTTTTGATGCGGTTTTAAGTTGGTCGTCATTTGAAAATAAATGCATTGAAATCGATTACGAAAAAAACAGATTAATTATTCATAGTAATCCCATCGAAAATTTAGTTGAATATTCAAAATCTGAAATGAAACTTATTGGAGGAATTCCATATATAAAATGTAAACTGATTATCAATGATAAAGAATATGAAACTTGGTATGATTTTGATACAGGTTCAAATGGAACTTTATCGATAACCCAAAAATTTGCATCAGAAAATTCATTAAATAATACAATGAAAAATATTGGAACAGCGAAAACAAAAGGAAGTACTGGAACTGAATTCAAGCAAAATAAAGTTTTACTTCCAAAATTAATAATTGGAGGATTTGAAATGTATCAAGTACCAATATTTGTAAGTGAAAATGATCCAGAAAATGGTCAGGAATGTAATGAAAATATTGGAAATAATATTCTAAAACGATTTAATACAATTTTAGATTTTAAAAACAACTTTATATATTTGAAACCGAATCGATTAATGTACAAATCAACATTAGAATAAACAAGTAAGCCAGCAGAGAACTATGCTGAAAAACAAATAAAAACTAACTTTTTTCACTATTTTTGAATTATAAACCTGAATAACTCGGATTTATAGTAAACAGAACAGTTAGTTTGCGCGAAAATGTTTTCCGTACCCAAAAACGAGAGCAAATATAAACTACAAACCTAAACAACGTTTAGTTTTTTGTGCATTAGAATGTAGTAATTCTATTTAAAGGTTATATCCAATATTAGTCAAGAAACCGAAAAAAGTATCTTAATTTAATTCAAGATTTTGTTTAATAATTGGGAGCAGCATGTTTAAGATTTACTACAGCCGAATGTGATAATTGTTAAAAACAACATTAATAATTTTGTTTTCATTTTTTATAAGATTTAGAGTTTAAATTTTCATCAACCAGTTTCGCATAGAAACCTCGTTTTCGATAATATTTCTTAATTCAGATATCGCTACTCGGTCTTGTTTCATCGAATCCCTGTGGCGAATAGTTACTGTTTGATCATCAATAGTTTGGTGATCGACTGTAATGCAAAATGGAGTTCCCAAAGCATCTTGTCTTCTGTAACGTCTTCCAACAGCATCTTTTTCGTCGTAAGCCACATTAAAATCCCATTTTAAATCTTCAATAATTTTTCTGGCAATTTCTGGCAAACCATCTTTTTTAACTAATGGCAAAACTGTTGCTTTGGTTGGTGCCAAAACACTTGGCAATTGCAAAACTGTTCTTGTTGAACCATCTTCGAGCGTTTCTTCTTTTAGCGAAGTTGCGAAAACCGAAAGAAACATTCTGTCTAATCCAACTGAAGTTTCTACAACATACGGCGTGTAATTGGCATTGGTTTCGGTGTCAAAATATTGTAACTTTTTACCCGAAAATTTTTCGTGTGCTTTCAAATCAAAATCGGTTCGGGAATGAATTCCTTCTAGTTCTTTGAAACCAAAAGGAAAATTAAACTCAATATCCGCTGCAGCATTAGCGTAATGCGCTAATTTTTCGTGGTCGTGAAAACGGTAATTTTCTTTTCCTAATCCTAATGACAAGTGCCAATTCAACCTAGCGTTTTTCCAATAGTCATACCATTTCATTTCTTCGCCTGGTTTCACGAAAAATTGCATTTCCATTTGTTCGAATTCCCGCATTCTAAAAATAAATTGCCTGGCTACGATTTCGTTTCTAAACGCTTTTCCGGTTTGTGCAATCCCGAAAGGAATTTTCATTCGACCCGATTTTTGAACGTTCAAAAAGTTTACAAAAATTCCTTGAGCGGTTTCTGGTCGCAAGTACAAATCCATTGCCGATTCTGCCGATGCACCCAATTTTGTACCAAACATTAAGTTAAATTGTTTCACTTCGGTCCAATTTCTTGAACCAGATTCTGGGCAAGCAATTTCTAATTCTTCGATTAATGCTTTTACATCTTCAAGGTTTTCGTCGCCAAGCGATTTTGCCATTCGAGACAAAATTTCGTTTTTGCGAGACAAATATTCCATGACACGAGCATTTGTGGTTACAAATTCCTCACGATTAAAAGCATCACCAAAACGAGTGGCTGCTTTTTCTATTTCTTTTTCGGCTTTTTGATTGAGTTTTTCGGCATAATCTTCGATTAAAACGTCGGCTCTGTATCTTTTTTTGCTGTCTTTATTATCAATTAATGGATCGTTAAAGGCATCAACGTGACCAGATGCTTTCCAAGTTGTTGGGTGCATTAGGATTGCTGCGTCGAGACCAACAATGTTTTCGTGCATTTGCACCATCGCTTTCCACCAATATTCTCTGATGTTTTTCTTTAATTCTACTCCGTTTTGTGCATAATCATAAACTGCACTCAAACCATCGTATATTTCGCTTGACGGAAAAATAAATCCGTATTCTTTTGCATGCGAAACCACATTCTTAAATAAATCTTCTTGTTTTGCCATAATATTGCAAAAATAAGAAAAGTCAATTAAAACTACCATTGATTTGATTGATTTTCTTATTTTTATAAAAAATTTCTTTTTTTACATGCTTCAAGATATTCTAAATTTATTTTTTCCTAAAGTATGCTCTGGTTGCAACGCTTTTTTATTACATTCCGAAAAAGTAATTTGTACCGTTTGCAGACACGAAATTCCATTGACAAATCACCATTTAAAAATTGAAAACGAAAATTATAATCGGTTTTATGGTCGAATTCCATTAGAATTTGCCGTTGCTTTGTTCTATTTTCATAAGAAAGGAATTGTACAGCAATTGATTCATAATTTAAAGTACAAAGGCCATGAAGAGATTGGCATTGAAGTGGGAAATTGGTTTGCAGATGATTTAAAATCTATTGAATTATTAAAAACTGTTGATGAAATTATTCCAGTTCCAATTCATAAAAAACGTTTAAAAGAAAGAGGTTACAATCAGGTTACAACTTTTGGAATGACGTTATCCGAAAATTTAAAAATTCCATATAATCCAAATTTACTAGTTCGAAATTTATATTCGCAAACGCAATCAAAAAAGAGTTTTTTAGATAGAAATGAAACTACCGAAACTGTTTTTGATGTTGTTTTTGACGAAAAAAGTCACAACAAACATTTTCTAATTGTGGACGATGTTGTAACAACAGGAGCAACTTTGGAATTTTGTTCGAAAGCATTACTAAAGATTCCTGGAGCAAAAATTAGCATTGCAAGTATTGCAATGGCGCATATTTAATCAAAAAATCGTATTTTTGCAAAATGGAAACAAATAGACAGAAGAAAATAGGTGGAGTTATCCAAAAAGATTTGGTCGATATTTTACAAGGCGAAATTAGAAAAAACGGAATTACAAACCTCATAATTTCGGTTTCAAAAGTAATTGTCACAACCGATTTGTCAGTTGCAACGGTACATTTAAGTATTTTTCCTCAAGAGAAAGCAAAAGAAACGTTGGTAGCAATTAAAACAAATGCCGTTTTGATTAAGCACGAATTGTCCCAAAGGGTTCGTTTACAACTTCGAAAAGTTCCAAATTTGACTTTTTTTATAGATGATTCTTTAGATTATATCGAAAAAATTGACAAAGCACTTTCGAATAAAGAAAACCCAATCGAAAACAGAGATTTATTAGAAAAACGTAAATTTTTGTAGTTTGAATTTTTCACTTTATATTGCTAAAAGATACGTTTTTAGCCGAAGCAAAAATAATGCAATTAACATTATTACAAAAATCGCATCGGCAGGAATTATTGTTGGTGCCATGGCATTATTTATTGTTTTATCCGTTTTCTCGGGATTAAAAGATTTTAGTTTATCGTTTAGTAACGATTTCGATCCCGATATGAAAATTGTTGCAGCAAAAGGAAAATCTTTTTTTATTTCTGAAAAACAACAAACTCAACTTTTGGAACTCAAAGAAGTTGCTTTTCAGAGTAAAGTTATCGAAGAAAATGTACTTTTTATGTTCGACGGAAAGCAACAAGTTGCTTCAATAAAAGGAGTTGATAGTCTTTACAGTAAAGTAAATAATGTAAAAAAAACACTTTTTAACGGACAATGGCTCGACCCCAAAACTTATGAAGCAGTGGTTGGTTATGGAATTTCTAATAAATTATCGTTAGGACTTTTAGATTTTAGTCATAAATTTGAAGTTTTTGTTCCGAAACCTGGCAAAGGAGCGATTGATAATCCGAAGGATGCTTTCACACAAACAATGCTTATTCCTGTTGGAATTTATGCAATTAGCGATGAGTTAGATAGTAAATTTGTTTTTGTAGACCTGGTATTAACTCAAGAACTTTTGGAATACAAACCTAACCAATTTTCGGCAATTGAACTGAAGTTAAAACCAAACATTGATATAAAATTTGTTAAATCCAAACTTCAAAAAATTTTTAACAATTCTGTAATTATCAAAGACAGAGCGCAACTCAACGATAGTTTATACAAAATGTTAAATACCGAAAACACAGCAGTTTATTTAATTTTTACATTAGTAATTATCTTAACGCTTTTTACGCTTGCAGGTGCCATAATTATGATGATTTTGGATAAAAAATCTAACTTAAAAACATTATTTAATTTAGGCGTTGAAATTAAAAATTTGCGTAGTATTTTTATGCTACAAGGAACCCTGTTAACGTTTTTGAGTGGAATGATAGGACTTACTTTTGGGACAATAATTGTTTTAATTCAATATTATTTTCAAGTAATAATGATTACAGAAACTTTGGCTTATCCAGTAAATTTTAATTTTCAGAATATAATTATTGTTCTTGCAACTATTTTTATATTAGGATTTATTGCTTCGTGGATTGCGAGCAGCCGTGTCAATAAAAAATTATTTGAATAATGTGAATTAAAAATTAAACTTCCATTTTCTTAAGATTTTCCAAACGCTCGCTTATTAAAAACAATTAGAATTCCAACACCCGTAGATATTGCAAAATCGGCTAAATTAAATATTGCATTAAAAAATGTAAAATCTTTTCCACCATAAATTGGTAACCAAGCAGGTAAATTTCCATGCCAAAACGGAAAGTAAAACATATCCACTACTTTGCCATGAAACCAAGTCCCGTAAGGTTTGTCTGAAAATAAAGTTGCTATTTGATTGTAACTGTCATTAAAATATACACCATAAAAAACCGAATCAATAATATTTCCCAATGCTCCTGCAAAAATTAGCGATATGGCAACTATCAAAAAGTTTGAACTTTGTTTTTTGACTGAATCCCAAAGCCAATAAGCAATTCCTGTAACTGCAAAAAGTCTAAAAGCAGTTAAAAATATTTTGCCATATTGTCCCGGAATTTCCGTTCCCCAGGCCATTCCCTCATTCTCAATAAAAAGTATTTTGCACCAACTTGTTCCTCCAACGGAAAACTCTTGACCAAGTTTGAAATGAGTTTTTATGTAAATTTTTATTATTTGGTCTAATGATAAAATTAAGAATATAAAAAAATAGGCTTTTTTGAGTGACATTTTATAAATTTTGATTTTGCAAAAGTAACATTTTTAATAAATAAAAAAAAGACAATCTAAATTCCATTAATAATGTGCCTATCTATTTGTTTAAATTTTCGGGTTATCTATAACAACTTATCCTCTTCTTTTTCATAAAAAGCATCAATAGAAAGTATTTTTAAACCAGAAGCATAAACCGCTAATTCGTCGCAACGTTCGTTTTGTTTATGGTTGTTGTGGCCTTTTATCCATTGGAATTCGACTTGATGCTTTCTATAAATAATCAAAAATCGTTTCCACAAATCGGGGTTTTTCTTGCCAACAAAACCTTTCTTTTCCCAACCAAAAACCCATTTTTTAACAACTGAATCAATCACATATTTAGAATCCGAAATAACCAAAACTTTCATATTTGGGTTTTTGAGTTTTTCTAAACCTACAATTACCGCCAAAAGTTCCATTCTATTATTGGTTGTATGTCTAAAACCCTCATAAAATTCTTTCTTGTGTGGCGTTCCGACTAGCTCCATAACAATGCCATAACCGCCGTTTCCTGGGTTTCCTTTGGCTGCACCATCTGTATATATGTGTACTTCGTGGTTCAAAAGAGTGTGTGTTATAGGTTGTGAGTTATAAGTTGTTGGATTACTTCAGGAAAATTCTCCATTTCTAATTTGTGAATCTTATCTGCAATTTCATCGCAAGATTTACATTCGATAATCGAAACCGATTTCTGGAAAATAAATGCGCCTTCATCATAATTTTTTGTTACATAATGAATCGTTATTCCTGTTTCGGGTTCATGATTTTCCAGAACAACCTTATGAACATTCATTCCATACATTCCTTTTCCGCCATATTTCGGCAACAACGCGGGATGAATATTAATTACTTTATTTGGATAAAAATCAATAATATGTTCTGGGTATTTCCATAAAAAACCTGCTAAAATAATCAAATCTGGATTTATTGCTTTTAATTTATCTAATACAAAACCATTATTTAATTCGGTTTTGTTGAAAATTAGACTTTCAATATTATTTATTTTTGCAATATCGAGCACTTTGGCACTTGAATTGTTAGTGTATATTGCGACCACGTTGGCAAAACCTTTTTTATTGAAATGTAAGATGATGTTTTCGGCATTGGAACCTTGTCCTGAAGCAAAAATTACTATTTTTTTCATTTGTAATCCAATTATTATTGTACAAAAAAAAGAATTTTAAATGATAAAAAATAAGATTTAGAAGAGTTTGTCAAAAAAAAATTATAAATTCGTGGAACATTTATTAACTAAAATGTTGTTTTAAGATAAAGTTTTTTATTTTTGCCAACAAATTAAATTTAAAATTACAGATTATGTCAGACATTGCATCAAGAGTAAAAGCTATTATCGTAGATAAATTAGGCGTAGATGAAAACGAAGTGGTAACAGAAGCAAGCTTCACAAACGATTTAGGAGCAGATTCATTAGACACGGTTGAACTAATTATGGAATTCGAAAAAGAATTTGACATTCAAATTCCAGACGATCAAGCAGAAAATATTGCTACTGTTGGTCAAGCAGTTTCGTATATCGAAGAAGCAAAAAAATAATAATACCAAAACCCATAGATTAATTTTTATGGGTTTATTATTTTAAAATTTATTCATCTGATTGTTAATCAATCAAAGAAATATTATACCCTTGTCTCTTTTATGATGTATATCTAAAGAAATATTAGGGTATTGTTTGTTTAGAATAACAACAAAATAAATGCAACTATGCAATTAAAACGAGTAGTAATTACTGGATTAGGAGCTTTAACTCCAATTGGAAACAATATCGCCGAATATTGGGAAGCACTTGTAAGTGGAAAAAGCGGGGCTGCACCAATTACTTATTACGATACAGAAAAACACAAAACTAAATTTGCTTGCGAAATTAAAAATTTCAATATCGAAGAATTTGTTGATCGAAAAGAATCTCGAAGAATGGATAAGTTTGCACAATATGCAATTGCTGCAAGCGAAGAGGCTATAAAAGATGCTGGAATTACAGATACAAATATAGATAAGCAACGTGTCGGAGTTATTTGGGGTGCTGGAATTGGTGGATTAGAAACTTTTCAAAACGAAGTAATAGATTTTGCAAAAGGCGACGGAACTCCAAGATTCAATCCTTTTTTCATTCCAAAAATGATTGCCGATATTGCTCCTGCTCACATTTCGATGAGAAATGGTTTCATGGGACCAAATTATACAACTGTTTCCGCTTGTGCCTCTTCTGCAAATGCCATGATCGATGCTTTTAATTACATTCGATTGGGAATGTGTGATGTTATTATTTCTGGAGGTTCAGAAGCCGCGGTTACCATTGCTGGTATGGGTGGATTTAATTCGATGCAAGCATTATCAACCCGAAACGACAGCCCAGAAACTGCCTCAAGACCATTCGATGCAACTCGCGACGGATTTGTTCTTGGCGAAGGCGCTGGTGCTTTAGTTTTAGAAGAATATGAACACGCAAAAGCACGTGGTGCAAAAATATATTGTGAAGTCGGCGGTGGTGGAATGTCATCTGATGCGTACCATTTAACTGCTCCACATCCAGAAGGAATTGGCGTTATTGCAGTAATGAACAATACCTTGCGTGATGCAGGAATGCAACCCGAACAGGTGGATCACATCAATACCCATGGAACATCAACTCCACTTGGAGATGTTGCGGAACTAAAAGCAATTAGTACTGTTTTTGGTAATCATGCAAAAAACATCAATATCAATTCAACAAAATCAATGACGGGTCATTTACTTGGTGCTGCGGGTGCTATTGAAGCAATTTCGGTAATTTTAGCAATGAAACACGGAATTGTTCCCCCAACAATAAACCACAAAACTATTGACGAAAATATCAATCCTGAGTTAAACTTGACTTTAAATGTGGCTCAAAAAAGAGAAATTAATGTTGCTATGAGCAATACTTTTGGCTTTGGCGGACACAATGCATGTGTTTTGTTCAAAAAATTAGTAGATTAAGTTTTATATGAGCCTTCTAAAAAAAATATTTTCTAAAGAATCCCGTTCAAAAGAGGACGGGATTTTTTTTGATTCTATTGAAAAAATTTTAGGTTTCAAACCGAAAAATTTAGACTTCTACAAAAAAGCCTTTACACATCGATCTACAAACAAACAAGATGTTAACGGCAATCCTTTAAACTATGAACGGTTAGAATTTTTAGGTGATGCTATTTTGAGTTCCATTATCGCAGCGCACCTTTTTAGGGAAGTTCCAACTGGAGATGAAGGTTATTTGACTAAAATGCGTTCAAAAATTGTGAGTCGCGAAAATCTCAATGATTTGGGTCGTGATTTAAACTTGCTTCGGTTTGTGGAAAGTAAAGTTCAAACGCAATTTTTTGGCGAGAATATTCATGGCAATATTTTTGAGGCATTGGTTGGAGCCATTTATCTAGATTCCGGATTTTCGGCTTGCGAAAAATTCATTCAAAAAACTATTGTAATTCCATATGTAGATATTGCAAGGCTTGAAGGTAAAGTAATCAGTTACAAGAGTTTGATAATTGAATGGTGCCAAAAAGAAAAAAAACAATTCTTTTTTGATGTTTTTGAAGACAATGGTATCAATGGCGAAAAATTATTTGGCGTTAAATTGAGCATTGATGAAAAAGTAATAGCAAAAGCCAGAGCCTCATCAAAAAAGAAAGCCGAAGAAAAAGCCGCACAACGAACTTTTTTTGCTTTGCAACATAAAATCGAAAATAAATAATTTTTTTTAGAAACTATATCGTTTTCGTTTACAAATTCTGTTTTGGAATCATTTTTTGTATTTGATAAATCTTATATTTACAAAAATTTGAAATCTAAATGGCAGTTCACAAACTAAATATCGAAGATTTTGAATATGATGAAGAATATGCTTTGATTGCAATTCATACTTCGTTGGAAGATTATCGATTGTGTTATTTTGTAAATCAAATTTTGAAAATAAACCTAAAAAAATCGGATAAAGAAATTTTAGTGTCCAACAAAAACGGAGAAATATATTTTTCTAAATTTCATTTTTATGATTTAAAAAAAGATGTTTATTGGCATTTAGTTCAAAATAAAAATAAAATTTCAATAAAAGAAAATAATAATAATTTCAATTTATTTCAAGATACAATAATAGAAAGTTCAACAAAAGTATATTTATTGCCAGAACTCAAAAAAGTGGATTATCTATTGAAAATTGAGAATGATAATCAGAAAATTAACGAAAACGATATCACGAATCTTTTGAATTCCATCGAACGAATTTCGACGGTTTATTCAATTGATTTGAATACTATAAAAAATAGAAACAATTTAATTTTTAAATAAAGATGCTTACAAACAAAAAAACAAAAATTGTTGCCACACTTGGTCCAGCATGTAGTACAAAAGAAGTTATAAAGGACATGATTGATGCAGGTGTAAACGTGTTTAGAGTCAATTTTTCGCATGCCGATTATGCCGATGTTAAAGAAAAAATAGATATTATTAGAGGTTTAAACGAGGAATTTAATTATACAACTGCCATTTTAGGTGACTTGCAAGGGCCAAAACTTCGAGTTGGAGTTATGAAAGAAGATGTTGTGGTTAATCCCGGAGATTTAATTACATTTCAAACTTCTGATGATGTTCCTGGAACTGCCGAAAGAGTGTATATGAACTATAAAGAATTTCCAAGAGATGTAAATCCTGGAGAAAAAATTCTTTTAGACGATGGAAAACTCATGTTCGAAGCCATTGAAACCAATCGAACTACAGAAGTGATTTGTAGAGTAGTTCAAGGCGGTCCTTTGAAATCTAAAAAAGGAGTAAATCTACCAAACACAAAGGTTTCGCTTCCTGCATTAACAAAAAAAGACATCAAAGATGCTATTTTTGCTATTGAACAAAAAGTAGATTGGTTGGCACTGTCCTTTGTGAGAACTGCCGAAGATTTGATGGAATTACAAGATTTGATTGCAAAGCATGCCGATTATAAAATTCCGATTATTGCCAAAATCGAAAAACCTGAAGGTGTAGCAAATATTGATAAAATTGTTGCATATTGTGATGGTTTGATGGTTGCTCGAGGCGATTTGGGTGTGGAAGTTCCTGCGCATGAAGTTCCGTTAATTCAGAAAAAATTAGTAAACAGAGCCAAAACTGCACGGATCCCAGTTATTATAGCCACACAAATGATGGAAACCATGATTACGAGCCTCACTCCAACTCGTGCTGAAGTGAACGACGTTGCTAACTCTGTTATGGATGGTGCAGATGCTGTAATGCTTTCTGGGGAAACATCTGTAGGGAATTACCCTGTTCAAGTTATAGAAAAAATGACTCAAATTATTGAAGCCGTAGAAGATTCTCCACTAATACAAGTTCCACAAAATACGCCTCAAGTTCGAACCAACCGATTTATAACCAAAACCATTTGTCATCATGCAGCAACAATGGCAAATGTCATCAGGGCAAAAGCCATTTGTACGTTAACAAATAGCGGTTATACTGCTTTTCAAATTTCTGCTTGGCGACCATCGGCGCATATTTTGGTATTTACATCAAACAAGCGTATTTTAACTCAATTGAATTTACTTTGGGGTGTAAAATCGTATTTTTATGATAAATCTGTAAGTACAGATGAAACCGTGACTGATGTTAACGAAATTGCTCGGAAAAAAGGCTATGTTCAAAAAGGAGATTTCTTAATTAATTTGGCTGCAATGCCAATAATCGATAAAGGAATGGTAAACACATTGCGAGTTTCGGAAATTGAGTAAAAATTTGTATACAAATTAAAAAAATCCATTTGAATCTTTTAAATTGATTTTTTTGATGAGTAAACCTAAAATTACTAATAATTATCTAAAATGTTTTTAATAGTTATTTTATAATTGTTCTTTTGTACTTTATACTTATATATGTTGAAAAAGATTTTAAAATATTTTTTGATAATTGTTGTTTTTGTGATGGCAAGTTGTGCTAAACGAGGTACAATTACTGGAGGAAAAAAAGATACAATTGCCCCAATTCTGAAAACGAGTTTCCCGAAAAATGGTCAAATAAATTTTGTTGGAAAACAAATTAAGCTAACTTTCGATGAATATGTGAAACTAAAAAATGTTGAAAAACAACTCATTATTTCGCCGCCGATGAAAAATCGCCCAGAAATTTCGCCCTCGACTGCAAGCAGAATAATTACAATTAAAATAAAAGACACACTAAAACCCAACACAACTTATAGTTTTAATTTTGGACAAAGCATTGAGGATAATAACGAAGCGAACGCTTACAAACAATTTAAATATTTATTTTCGACAGGAAATTATATTGATTCTTTGAAACTTGGAGGATCAATTAAAGATGCTTTAAGTAAAGATGTAGATCATTTTGTGAGTGTGATGTTGTATGATGTTGGAGATAAGTTTAAAGATTCGATTGTTTATAAAGAAAATCCGCGTTATGTAACCAATACTTTAGATAGTTTGAAAACATTTCGATTTGAAAACCTGAAAGCTGGAAAATATCTTTTAGTTGCCATGAAAGATAAAAATGGAAATAATAAATTTAATCCCACAGAAGATAAGATTGGTTTTCAAAAACAATATATAACTATTCCAAACGACACCGTCTTTCAATTAGAACTCTTTAAAGAGCAACTTCCGTTTAAGGTTTTAAAACCAAAACAGGCCTCTGCAAACAGACTTGTTTTGCCCTTCGAAGGAGACGGAAAAAATGTAAAAGTTATTTTGAGAAACGGCGAAAATATTTTGCCAACAATAATTACAAAGTTTCCTGAAAAAGATTCCATCCAAGTTTGGTATAAAACAATAAAAACGGATTCTTTGAAATTGTCAATCGTTAAAAATAAATATACAGAGAATTTTAAAATAAAAATAAAAGAAGAGAAAAAAGATGTTTTAAGTTTCAATCCGTCGAATACTACCGAACTCTATTTTCGAGATACATTTTCAATTCACTCTTCGGTTCCTTTGGTAAAGTTCGACTTGTCGAAAATGCAACTTTTAAATAAAGATTCAATAAACGTTGCTTTTACAACTGAGTACGATGATTATAATCAGAATTTAAAAATTAATTTTAAAAAAGAACCACTACAAAAATATAAATTCAAATTATTGCCTAAAGCAATGACCGACTATTTAGACAAAGTTAGCGACTCGTTATCCTACCAGTTTACAACGAAAAACACAACCGATTATGGAAATTTGAAAGTGGTGTTACAAAACGTAAAAAAATTTCCAATAATTGTTGAATTAACGGACGATAAGGGAAAAGTAGTTGTATCGGATTATTCCGAGAAAAACACAAGTATTGATTTCAACCTGCTAATTCCTAGATTGTTTACTCTGCGTATAATTTATGATGACAACAAAAATAAGCAATGGGACACAGGTAATTATTTAGAAAAAAAACAATCCGAAGAAGTTATTTATTTTCCAAAACAAATCGATGTTCGGGCAAATTGGGATGTTGAACAAACTTTTGATTTAAGTAAATAGGTAAATATTTCATCAATTTAAAAGGTTTTAAACCTTACAATTTATTTCCATACGCCAAATCGCCAGCATCGCCAAGACCAGGAATAATATAATTTTTGTCGTTTAGTTTTTCGTCCAAAGTTGCAACCCAAAGATGGCAGTTATTTGGCAAATGTTTTTCGAGATATTTAATGCCTTCTGGAACCGCAATTACAACCGCAATATGAATTTCTTTTGGAGTACCTTTTTCCATTAATTTATTAAAAACCGCTACCATGGATTGACCAGTTGCTAGCATTGGGTCGATTAACAATAAATTTTTGTTTTCGATATTTGGAACGGCTTGATATTCTACTTTTATTTCGAAAGAATCATCGTTATTACCATGATGTCTATAAGCAGAAACAAATCCGTTTTCGGCGTTATCAAAATAATTTAAAAAACCTAAATGTAAAGGTAAACCCGCACGAAGTATCGAGCAAAGAACCAATTCATCTTCGATTTCGGTAGTTTTTTTGATGCCAAGTGGCGTTTGAATTTCAATATTTTTATAATGTAAATTTTTACTCAATTCATACGCCATAATTTCACCAATTCGCTCAATATTTCTTCGAAAACGCATGCTATCGTTTTGAACTTTTATGTTTCGAATTTGCCCTAAAAAATGATTAAGAACACTGTTTGCTTCTGATAAATAATGAATTTGCATGATTGAATTTACGATTTTGGAATTACGACCTGTGATTTGAAAACTAAACTTCTATACTTTTCTTTAAACCATCTAAACTTTTTTAAACTAAAAAACTATATTTGTGTTTCAAAATGCAAATATATGTTTTCAAAATTAGCCTACGAAGTATTCGAGCAAAGTATTCGAGATTATCACAAATTTGATAATGTGAATCAACCTATAAATAATCCTTTTGATAAAGACAAATTTGAACATTTATTGTATCACAAAAACTGGATTGATACCGTGCAATGGCATTTTGAAGATATCATTCGAGACCCAAATATTGACCCGGTTGCAGCCTTAAGATTGAAACGCCGAATCGATGCTTCAAACCAAGAACGCACCGATATGGTAGAATATACAGATAGTTATTTCTTGCAAAAATACAGTAATGTTGTTGTCAAAGAAAACGCCAAAATCAACTCCGAAAGCCCCGCTTGGGCATTCGACAGATTGAGTATTTTGGCGTTAAAAATTTATCACATGACCGAAGAGGCAACTCGCATGGCTGCAACCCAAGAACATCGAGACAATTGCCAGAAAAAACTAAATATTTTATTGGAACAACGCACAGATTTGTCAACCGCAATCGACGATTTACTAACCGATATTGAACACGGAAACAAGTTTATGAAAGTATATAAACAGATGAAAATGTATAACGATGACGATTTGAACCCGGTTTTGTATCAGAATAAAAAATAAAAATTTGAGATATTGATTGACGATTTTTAATACAAGCCTTAAAATGTGAACTGGCGAAATACTTCAGATTTTAATTGAATTTAAAAATCGTTTTTAATTTTAGAAGATATAATTTTGCCAAAAACACCACAACATATTGCCGTAATGCGCCTTTCTGCAATGGGTGATGTCGCTATGACTGTTCCTGTTTTGCGAGCGTTTTTGAATCAAAATCCAGAAATCAAAATTACGGTTGTTTCCAGAAAATTCTTCAAACCTTTTTTTGATGAAATTCCGAATGTAACTTTTTTTGAATTCGATGCAGAAAATAGGCACAAAGGTTTTTTGGGATTAATGTGTTTATTTAGAGATTTACAAAAACTAGAAATTGATGCTTTTGCAGATTTGCACAATGTATTGAGGTCAAAAATTATAAGTTTATTATTCGCCATAAGCGGCAAAAAAATAGTAACCGTTGACAAAGGTCGAGCCGAAAAAATAGCATTAACTCGTTCAGAAAACAAAATTTTCAAGCAATTGCCAACTATGGTCGAAAGGCATTGCAAAGTATTTGAAACATTGGGTTTTAAAATCGATATATCGAATCCAATCTTTCCAGAAAAAGCAACTTTAGATTCCCGAACTTTAGATTTAATTCAAAATACAAATCAAAAACTAATCGGAATTGCGCCTTTTGCTCAATACAATTCCAAAGTCTATCCTTCAGATTTAATGCAACAAGTTATCGATGAATTAGCATTAAACCCAGAAAATAAAATATTGCTTTTTGGTGGCGGAAAATCAGAAATTGAAACTTTAGATTCGCTTTCAGAAAAGAAACAAAACGTAATAAATTGTGCAGGAAAAATAAGTTTCGAGCAGGAACTAAAACTCATTTCGAATCTCGACCTAATGCTTTCTATGGATTCTGGAAATGCGCACATTGCAGCAATGTTAGGTGTAAAAGTCGTTACGCTTTGGGGAGCAACGCATCCTTTTGCTGGTTTTTCGCCTTTCAATCAACCTTTAGAAAATTGCTTAACTTCGGATAGAAATTTGTATCCAAAATTGCCTACATCTGTTTACGGAAATAAAAAGGTTGATGGTTATCAAGATGCAATGAGAACTATTTCGATTGAAAAAATAGTTTCAAGCATTCAATCGTAATTATCAGTTTAAATAGCAAAATACTATAAATAAATCTTCAATTCTTGACCTCGACGAACAATATGTCTTTTTAGATTTTTGATAGTATCTTCATAATCAGATGCATCGTAACCAAAACGTTCGTGTTCGTATTGCTCTTTTTGAATGGCTTCGCAACCTTTGCCAACTTTTTTGAGCATATCGAGAATTGCCAATTATTTGTTATTGGTTTTCTCGAATTTGAATTCTACAATTTCATCTTGCACTTCTTCGCAATATTCCATCAATTTTTCGACTTCGGGTTCGTCAAGCAAATATTGTCTATCTTTAAAAAGTTGTCGTATGTTTTTCAATTTCAAAAGTCAATTTCAGTCAAAAATCCAGAATTTGTTCAGTAACAAATTTGTAATCTAAAATTTATACATCGTCATAATCTACATAAATCGTGCTCGAAGTCGGAACCGCTTGACAACTCAAAACCAAACCTTCGGCAATTTCTGAATCGGTCAAGATTGAATTTTTCTTCATTTCGGCAGTTCCTTCAGTAATTCTGCACAAACAGCTGCTGCAAATACCGCCTTGACAAGAATACGGTGCATCGATTCCTTGTTTTAAGGCTGCTTCGAGAATAGTTTGTTTTTGTGACATTTCGAATTCGAATGAATCACCATCGACCATCATTTTTACTTCTGTATGACCATTTCCGTCAACTGCAATAACTTTTTCTAAAGTTGAGGTTGTGAATAATTCGAATTTAATGTTTTTATCTGCAATGTTATGTTCTTTCAAAACTGTCGAAACCGAATTAATCATTGTTTCTGGACCACATAAATAAAATTTATCGAATTCTTTTTCTTTGTGTTTAGTATTCAAAACCATATTTACAATCGATTTGTCAATACGACCAAAATTTTCGCCATCAATTTGAGATTGACTGTAAACATAATGTACAAAAAACCGACCAACATTATTGAGCATTAATTTGTGCAAATCATTATAAAAAATAGTTTCTTCGGGCGATTTGTTGCCATAAACCAATACAAATGTGCTTTTTGGCTCACTAATCAACATTGATTTTACAATTGATAAAACGGGTGTAATGCCACTACCAGCAACGAATCCTGCATAATTTTTTTGTTTATCATCTTTAGGTTCGAATGTAAAATTGCCTTCTGGTGTTCCAACTTCGATTGTGTCTCCAATTTTGAGTTGTGTATTTGCAAATTGAGAGAAAACTCCATTTTTTACTGACTTTACAGCAATTCGCAGTTCGTCGCTTTCTGGCGAGGAACAAATGGAATATGCACGGCGAATTTCTTCGCCATCGAGAGTCAATTTCAGGTTTAAATATTGTCCAGCAATGAATTTGTAATTGGATTTTAATTCATTTGGAACATTAAAAACTATCGAAACTGCGTCTTTAGTTTCACGTTTTATTTCTTTGATATTTAATTTATAGAATGCTGACATTTTAGTATATTTTTTACAAAAGTAATAAATGGAACACTAAACGTTTGTATCATTTTAAATAAAATTTGAAAATCATTCTTATAATTGAGTAAAAAAGCAAAATATACCACAAAGTATTACGGTACAAAAAGCAAATTCTCGTTGCCATTTTAGTTCTGTTATTTCTATAAAACTCGATGCCATAATCGCTAATGGTGCAAAAGTAAAAATCAGAATTTCATTACTTTTTTCGGGAGAAAGCATGAAAACTACCAATCCAAGAAAAAGCCAAAATAGTATTTTTTTATAAGAGGAATTAAACAATAAAGGGCGGTTTGATAAAGACAAAATTAATGCAGAAATAAAGAAAAAAGCAATCATAGTAAATAATGACAAAGCAATATTTTGATAAATAGATTTGAAATAATAAAATTCAAAACTTATTTGGATTTTAGTTATAAAATCAAAAATTAAATTTTCATCTACAAGTAAAGCAAATAAAACAAAAAGTAATGCAACGCTAATAAAGGCTATAAAAGGTAAAACCCAATTTCTATAATCGCGACCTACGTGAAATAATATGGATATAAAGACCAAGATTATAAAAATGATACTCCAAAAATGAAATAATGTTGCTACAAAAATCCAAAATGACGCATCAAATATTTTTTCTTTTGGAAATTTGAGGGTTTGTAAAGAAATTAATCTTCGCATAGATAATAATATGCAAAAATTCGCAATTAGTAAATTTAGGTTGTTAAAAATCGATGGAAAAAACAATAAAAATAACAGATAAAAAAATACTGTAAAACCATTGTCTTTGCTTAGCCCGTTTCGTTTTGTAATAAAATCAATAGCAAAAAACGAAGTAAATAAAATAACTAAATAACTAATTTTTGAGAGTAGTTTAGGAGTCGAAAGTTCGCTTAAAACTACGTAATTTTGTTGTAGTAAAAAGAAAACAACAATCAAAATTCCTATTAGAGAATAATTTATTGGTGTAGATTTTTTAAAAATAGTTGTTATCATGAGGATATTTTATACTTTTGCAAATATAATTATAATATAAGACAAAGATGAAAGCATTTTTTGAAACAATACAATGGTTTTTTGAAAACATATTTTTTATTCCGCAAAACTTTCTACGCAAGTTAGAATTAACATCTTGGTTTGGAGCCAATTTTATCAACTGGTGTTTTATGGGTATTTGCGCTTATTTTATGATTTATTGGATTAAGCAATTGAAATTACACAAGGAAAATGGCGAAGAATATCAAGATACTACTGCACATTCTTTCTTAACTAAGTAAGTCGAAACCAATATCTTTTCTGAAATACATCTTATCGAAATGTAGTTTGTCTATGTTTTGATAAGATTTTTTTACGGCTTCTTGAAAATCATCCCCAAAGGATGTTATTGCCAAAACTCTTCCACCATTGCTAACAACTTGATTGTTTTCAATTTTTGTTCCAGCATGAAAAACTATTGAATCTGTTATGTTTTCTATTCCAGAAATCACTTTTCCTTTCTCATAATCTTCAGGATAGCCCCCAGAAACCAACATTACTGTCGTAGCACTTCTTGAATCAATTTCTAAAGTAACTTCATCTAATTTTTGATTGGCTACCGCCTTAAACAACTCAACTAGATCGCTTTTTAATCTCGGAACCACAACTTCGGTTTCTGGATCGCCCATTCTCACATTGTATTCGATGACAATTGGCTCGCCTTTGACGTTTATTAATCCAATGAATACAAAACCTTTATAATCGATTCGGTCTTTCACAAAACCCTCGATAGTTGGCTTTACAATTCGAGTTTCAATTTTTTCTAACAAAATAGCATCTGCAAATGGAACTGGTGATATGGCACCCATTCCGCCTGTGTTTAAACCTGTGTCGCCTTCGCCAATGCGTTTATAATCTTTGGCAGTTGGCAAAATTTTATAGTTTTTACCATCGGTTAATACAAAACAACTCAACTCAATTCCGTCAAGGAATTCTTCGATAACGACTTTAGAACTTGCT
>JAYUFL010000070.1:0-15082 GCA_043738745.1 Bacteroidota bacterium | reverse complement strand
GATCATTACTGTTTTGCAAATATTTCAATAAATGAATTATCAATCGCACTTCGGTAGCATTAGCAATCATCAAGGTTTCTGAGGATAAAAGCGGAATTTTTTGCTCGGTTAAATAGTTGGCAATTGCAATTCCTTGGCTTCGTTTTCGGGTCAAAATGACAATATCTTTGTATTCAAAACCTTGTCGCAAGCAATTCTTGATTGTATTTAATGTTGCTAAAACATACAAATCTGTTTTTTCTAAAGGTTCATCTTCAAAATCATCTTCAACATCATCGAATTTTGGAAGAAACGAAATATTGACATAACCGCCAACTTTCGAATTAATTTCTTGCCGAACGTGATTCTCATACAAATCTTTGTAATCTAAATTGTCAAATTCTGACGAAAGCATTTGAAAAAAATCATTATTAAATTCAATAACTTTCGAATAACTTCTATAATTTTGATATAATGGCGTTACAATTTTATCTGGATTGTTGAACGGGTTTTTGTCTTTGCTCAAGGCAATAAATTGCTCGGCTTTTCCGCCACGCCAGCGATAAATCGATTGTTTTGGATCACCAACAATCATCAATGTTCCTTTTTCGCCGTCAATTTCGCTCGAAGTTGCGTTATCAATCAACGGAATCAAGTTTTGCCATTGCATTTCAGACGTGTCTTGAAATTCGTCGATAAAAAAATGTCGGTAACGTTCTCCCAAACGTTCATAAATAAAAGGTGCAGGTTGGTTCTGAATTTCGTTGTGAATCAAGGCATTGAACTCGGCAATCGATAAAATATTTTGCTCTTGCTGAATGTTTTTGAGTTTGTCGCTAATCGTGTTTAAAAGCGAAAGTGGCGTTATATTTTTTAGAAATGCTTTATAGAAATCTTTCTTTTCATTATTGGTATACACTTTCGAAAGTAAATTCAGAATTTCTGGTAAAATGGCTTCAATTTGGTTTCGGTCTTTAGCCGTTTTATTGATTGTAACTTCTTCAATTTGAACAAATTTATATTTGCTGGCTCGAATGTCGTTGTCAATTATAAACTGAATATGATTCGGGAACGTGCCACGGGAAAACGATTTTAAATCAATGGAATTATTCTCAATTAATGAAAAAGCGTTTTTTGCAAAAGCAACATTTTCGGCTTCTAAAACCGAAACTTCATTGGATAATTTGGATTTTATTTCGATAAAATCCTCGATTTTTTTATTCTCGAAATGCGAGATTTCGTTTCGGTTGTTTTCGTTAAGAATCAATCGACCTGTATCGAGAATTTCTCTTGAAATATCCCACGATTTGTCGTCGTCGGTTTTTTCCATCGTAAAATCGATGAGTAATTTGGTCAAAACTTCGTCGTTTCCGGCTTCGGCAATTATGGCATCTACGGCTTCGGTCAAAAGATTTTCGGTATCTAGCGAAACTTCAAAGGTCATTGGCAAACCCAAATCGTGGGCAAAAGCACGAATGACTTTGTGTGTAAATTTATCGATGGTCGAAATGTCAAACGCTGCATAATTATGAATAATATGCTTGATGATTTGTTGCGATTTGGTTTTGATTTCAATTATCGAAAGTCCTAAATCTTGGGATAAATCGTGCATTAAGTCATTGGCTTTCGTGCTTGGTTCGTCTTTGGTAAATTCAGACAAACTGCCGACAATTCGCGATTTCATTTCGTGAACGGCTTTGTTGGTAAAGGTTATTGCCAAAATGTTTCTATACGCATCATTTTTATTTGATGAAAGAATAATTTTTAGGTATTCTTTGACCAAAGCATAGGTTTTTCCTGAACCTGCCGATGCGTCGTAGATGGAAAATGATGGTCTTTGCATTTAATATTAGATTGTCGATTAATGATTTCAGATTTCTAATTGTCCTAGCCCCGATTGCAGTGGAAATCCTTTTTTGGTCTCGTTTTTTACGAGACCAAAAAAGATTGGAACGTAAAGCGGGAAATGGCTACAAAAAAAATTAACCTTTTTTAGAAATCTGATAAATAAAATTCAATTTAGGTTCTTCGCCATAATATTCTATTATTTGTTCACCAATTTTGGTTGCTCCAATTTTTGAAATTGCTTTTTGTGACCGGATATTGTTGGCACCAATATCGAAAAGAACATTTTCGAGTTTTTCGAAAGCGTAATTTATCATGAGCGATTTCATATTTTTATTCATGTTTTGACCCCAGAATTTTCTGCCTATAAAAGTGTAACCTATTTTTATGGAATATGCATCGGCATTAAAATCATAAAATCTAGAACATCCAACAACTTGATTGGTTTTCGAATCTAAAACTAGCAATGCGCCTTTCGAAAAAATAGCACCCTCGAAATATTTTTTAAAATCTTCTTTTTTATAGCGATTTGGGTTCGGATGTTGCTGCCAAACCAAAGGATCGGAAGCCACTTCATACAAACGATCAAAATCGGATTCTTGAAGCGGAACGAGTTGCACAATATTGTTTTTGAGATGAATGGGTTGAATATCAAGTGTCATAGTAAGAAAAATAAATTTTATTTATGATGATATAGTAATTATGTAACAAGTATTTTTTCAATTTCAAAGTTAATTGATTATTTTTGAATAAAATATTTAATAATCATTTAAACTGCAACTATTATGGCTTTCGAATTACCACAATTACCTTACGCTTATGATGCGCTTGAACCAAATATTGATGCTAGAACGATGGAAATACATCATACAAAACATCATAATGCATACACGACCAACCTAAATGCGGCGGTAACTGGCACAGATATGGAAGGAAAAAATATCGAAAATATTTTAATGAATTTGGATATGAAAAACGGCGCTGTTCGTAACAATGGCGGTGGTTTTTATAATCATAATTTGTTTTGGACAGTTATGTCGCCAAATGGTGGCGGTTTGCCAACTGGAGATTTGGCTGCTGCGATTGACCGCGATTTTGGAAGTTTTGCTGAATTTAAAGCACGTTTTGCAAAAGCAGGAGCAACGCAGTTTGGTTCTGGTTGGGCATGGTTGTGTACACAAAAAGGAGGAAAATTGGACGTTTGTGGAACTCCGAATCAAGATAATACCCTAATGCCTGGCGTTGGTTGTGGCGGCACTCCAATCTTGGGAATGGATGTTTGGGAACACGCTTATTATTTGAATTATCAAAACCGTCGTCCCGATTATATTGAGGCTTTCTTTCATGTAATTAATTGGACAGAAGTTTCTAGAAGATACGCTTTGGAGAAATAGGTTGCAGAAGCAAAATAAACAAAAGACGAATTGACTTAGGTTGGTTCGTCTTTTTTTTGATTTAGAAAAGTTAAATAAAATAAAAAAGGTGAAATTTCTTTCACCTTTTTTGCCCCAAATGTATCATAACCTAACCTACTTATGTTTTGATAAATCAAATATATACACAATCTTTTAATAAAAAAAATAAAATCGTTGAACGGCTCGGAAACTCGTTGAACTACCAATTTTAATATTTAATATGCCCTTGCGTCTTTTCCTTCATAGAAATTCATAAAGGCTCGGTTGACGACTCTATTGCCTCCGGGCGTAGGATAATCGCCCGTAAAATACCAATCACCTAAATTTTTTGGGCAAGCAATATGCAAATTTTCTACCGTTTGAAAAATAATTTTTACTTTGGCTTTCACATCGTCAGATGTTAGCATTTCTGCAATTTTATCCGAAACTTCTTGCGGTTCGAATGGTTCGTAAATTGCTGTAACAAAATTTGTTACTTCGCTGTCTTTTACAAATTCTTGCGATTTGCATCTTGTGTAAACTTCATCGACAATATGATATAAATTTCGTTCTTTTAATAATTCTAATGTTGCTTTAAAGGCAACTAAACCTTCCAATTTTGCCATATCAATTCCATAACAATCTGGATATCTAATTTGTGGAGCAGACGAAACTACAACAATGCTTTTTGGCTTTAACCGATCCATCATTTTAATGATTGACATCTTTAGAGTTGTTCCTCGAACAATACTATCGTCTATGATTACCAAATTGTCTGTTGGTTTTATTACGCCATAAGTTACATCATAAACATGTGCGACTAAATCGTCACGAGAGGCATCTTCGGTTATGAATGTTCTCAGTTTGGCATCTTTTATAGCAACTTTTTCGGTTCGGATTTTTACCGAAAGTAGTTCTTGTAACGATTCTTTGGTTAATGTAGATCGATTGGCGAGAATAAAATCGTTTTTTCGTTGGTTTAAGAAATCTTGTGCTGCTTCGACCATTCCGTAAAATGAGGTTTCGGCAGTATTCGGAATATAAGAGAAAACTGTATTGTCGGTATCGTTGTCTATGGCATCTAAAACTGCTGGAAGAATCAATTTTCCAAGATTTTTTCGTTCCTGATAAATTTCTGCATCTGAACCTCTAGAAAAATAAATTCTTTCGAACGAACAGGCTTTCTTTATTGTCGGTGTGATAATGTTTTGTTCAGAAACAGTTCCATTTTTCTTAACAATCAACGCGTTTCCGGGTTGCAATTCTTGAATTTTATCGAAATCGACATTAAAAACCGTTTGAATAACCGGTCTTTCTGAAGCCACAACAACAATTTCGTCATCTTGATAATAAAATGCTGGTCGAATTCCTGCTGGATCTCTAAACACAAATCCGTCGCCGTGTCCTAATAATCCAGCCATTGCATAACCACCATCAAGATTTTTTGAAGCACGTTTTAATATTTTTACCAAATCGAGTTTTTCGGCAATAACAGCCGATGCTTCTCTTTTTGACAAGCCGTTTTCTTTGCATTCTTGGTATAAATCGGTTACTTCTTCATCAAGAAAATGACCAATTTTTTCCATAACCGTTACCGTGTCCGCCATTTCTTTTGGATGTTGCCCAAGTTCAATCAAACTATTAAAAAGTTCTTTGACATTGGTCATATTGAAATTTCCTGCCAACAATAAATTTCGGTGCATCCAATTGTTCTGACGCAAAAACGGATGCACATTTTCTATAGAATTTTTCCCAAAAGTACCGTAACGCACGTGACCCAAATACAATTCGCCCAAATAAGGCAAATTGGCTTTTTGGGCTGCAACATCATCATTATAATTCGAATTCTCGATCATTTTTTCGTTGATGCGCCCGTTTATTTGCGCAAAAACATCCTGAATGGCTTGAGATTCATTCGAACGCAATCGCGAAATATAACGTTCGCCAGGTTCTACATCGAGTTTTATAGATGCAAATCCTGCGCCGTCTTGCCCACGATTGTGTTGTTTTTCCATGAGCAAATACATTTTTTGTATGCCATAGAAAGCCGTTCCGTATTTTTCTTTGTAAAATTCTAGCGGTTTGAGTAGTCTAAGAAATGCAATACCGCATTCGTGTTTTATGCTGTCGCTCATAGTTTTATTGTGCTTTATGAGTTATGGATTTAAAAGTATAAAAATTTAATTTTGATTTTGAACCATTTAACTTAAATGAACTTATATTCCTTATATGTTTTAAACTTGAAAATAGTTCAACAAAAAACGCCCCGAAATTTCGAGGCGCATTTTATTATAATTCAATATCGTATTGTGTTAATGATTTGAATTGTTTCAACCTATCTTGAACTTCTTCTTTTTTCAAATCTTGCATTCTTTCGGTTCCGAATTTCTCTACACAAAAAGAAGCCAAATTAGATCCGTGGATAATTGCGTTTTTCATGTTGTCGAACGAAATATTTTCTGATTGGGTTAAATATCCTGCAAAACCACCCGCAAACGTATCGCCTGCGCCAGTTGGATCAAAAACTTCTTCGAGTGGCAATGCTGGAGCAAAGAAAACTTCTTTTTGATGAAATATCAATGCGCCATGCTCTCCTTTTTTTATCACTACATATTTTGGCCCCATTGTTTGGATTTTCGCAGCGGCTTTCACCAAAGAATATTCTCCTGATAATTGTCGTGCTTCTTCGTCGTTGATTGTAATAACATCTACACGTTTGATAACGTCTAACAATTCTGGTAAAGCGCAATCCATCCAGAAATTCATTGTGTCCAAAACTACTAGTTTTGGTTTGGTTTCCATTTGATTCAAAACGCCAGATTGTACAATCGGATGCAAGTTTCCCAGCATAACAACTTCGGCATTTTTAAAATTTTGTGGTACAATTGGATTAAAATCTGCCAAAACATTCAATTCGGTTGCCAATGTATCGCGAGAATTCATATCATTATGATATTTTCCTGACCAGAAAAAGGTTTTTCCGCCTTTTACGATTTCGATTCCAGAAATATCAATATTTTTCGAAGTCAATAAATCTAGATGTTCTTGTGGAAAATCTTCTCCAACAACCGAAACAATTCCTGATTTTAGATTAAAATTCGAAGCCGAAAGTCCAATATATGTTGCTGCTCCTCCAAGAATTTTATCTGTTTTTCCGAAAGGAGTTTCTATAGCATCGAAAGCGACAGTTCCGACTATTAAAAGTTTGTTCATTATATAAGTGTAAATTTTAAAATGCAAAGATAAGTTTTAAGTTGCAGAGTTGCAAAATTTGTGAGTTACAAAGTTTGGTTAATTGTTCTTTTTCTAATTGATAATTGTTTGAGTATCGGTTTTCATTTTTAATAGAGATGGGAGTATAGATCATATAACCAAATATGTTTTTGATGCTTTTTTAATGTATTTAGTTTACTACTTTTATTTAATATGAATACTTTTTTGGCAACGTTATTATCAATTAATGAAAATAAAGTAATTCAGAAAACACGTAAGATTCGCTTCTTTTTTTAGTAATTGCATTATTATATATCGAAAAAAGGTTGCCTATATCAATAAGACAACCTTTTTTTGTTAATATAGATTTAAAGCAAATAGATACTTTTATTATGTATCAAAATTTCTGACTTAAAAATAAATTATAATAAAAATAATTTAAAGTCAAGTCATTTTTATGTTGCTAATTATTATTTCAATTTTTTCTTGATTGCAACTTCGTGATACGATTCAATGATATCTCTTTCTTCAATATCGTTATAACCTTTAACTTGAATACCACAGTCGTAACCTTTTGCAACATCTTTTACATCGTCTTTGAAACGTTTCAATGCCAATAATTCTCCAGTGAAAACCACTACACCATCTCTGATGATACGCATTTTTGCGTTTTTGACAATTTTCCCATCCATAACCATCGATCCTGCAATAGAACCTACTTTTGAAATTTTGAAAATTTCGCGAATTTCGGCAGTACCCAAAATTTCTTCTTTCATTTCTGGAGCTAACATTCCTTCCATTGCATCTTTCAAATCATCGATTGCAGCATAGATAATAGAATAATAACGGATATCAATTTCTTCTTTGTCTGCTAATTGTCTTGCATTTCCTGCAGGGCGAACATTAAACCCAATAATGATCGCATCAGATGCAGAAGCCAACATAACATCGGTCTCTGTAATTGCTCCAACTCCTTTATGAATGATGTTGATCTGAATTTCTGGAGTAGATAATTTAGAGAACGAATCTGATAATGCTTCAACAGATCCATCCACATCTCCTTTTAAGATGATGTTTAACTCTTTAAATTGACCCAACGCAATTCGACGACCAATTTCGTCCAAGGTAATATGACGCTGCACTCGAACCGATTGCTCACGCATTAATTGAGTACGTTTGGCAGCGATTTGTTTGGCTTCTTTTTCGTCTTCAAACACATTGAATTTATCACCCGCAGTTGCTGATCCATCTAATCCAAGTACTGATACAGGTGTTGATGGTCCTGCAATTTTAACGATATTTCCGCGTTCGTCTTGCATGGCTTTAATTTTACCATGGTGTTTTCCTGCGAGTAAATAATCTCCTACTTTCAGAGTTCCGTTTTGAACTAAAATTGTAGAAATATAACCTTTTCCTTTATCTAAAAACGCTTCTACAACTGTTCCAGATGCGGCTTTATTTGGATTTGATTTTAGGTCTAATAGTTCGGCTTCGAGCAATACTTTTTCTAATAATTCTTTTACACCAGTTCCTACTTTTGCAGAAATATCGTGTGATTGTATTTTGCCACCCCAATCTTCAACAAGTAAATTCATACCTGCTAGTTTTTCTTTAATTTTTTCAGGATTAGCGTTTGGTTTATCAATTTTATTGATTGCAAAAATAATAGGCACATTTGCTGCTTGTGCATGCGAAATGGCTTCTTTAGTTTGTGGCATGATGTCATCATCTGCGGCAACTACAATAATTGCGATATCTGTAACTTGCGCACCACGAGCACGCATTGCTGTAAAGGCTTCGTGACCAGGTGTATCCAAGAATGCGATTTTTTGACCATTATCTAAAGTTACTCCATAGGCACCAATGTGCTGTGTAATTCCTCCAGACTCACCAGCAATTACATTTTCTTGACGAATGTAATCCAAAAGCGATGTTTTTCCGTGATCTACGTGACCCATAACGGTTACAATTGGCGCTCTGAACAACAAATCTTCTTCTTTATCTTCTACAACATTTATGGCATCTTCTAGATCTGTAGTAATAAATTCTACTTCAAAACCGAATTCGTCTGCAACAATTGTTAGTGTTTCTGCATCCAAACGTTGGTTCATGGTAACCATGATTCCGAGTGACATACAGGTTCCAATAACTTTTGTAATAGGCACATCCATCATGATAGCAATTTCTCCAACGGTCACAAATTCTGTAACTTTGATTGTTTTGCTACCTTCGTCTAATGCTCTTTGATCATCATCAGATTTTTGACGGTGTGTGTCTCTTTTATCTCTTCTGTATTTAGCCGCTTTAGATTTACTTCCTTTACCTTGAAGTTTTTCTAAAGTTTCTCTAATTTGATTTTTAACATCTTCTTCTGTAGGTTCAACCTTTGCAGTTATTGCTGGTCTTGCCCCTTTTACAAAACCTGGTCTTGCTCCTGTTCCAACGTTTCGGTTGATAAAAGTTCCCCCTGTTGCATTTCCTGGCGAACCTGGTTGTCCTGGTTTTGGCGCAATTCTCTTGCGTTTGTTCTTATTTGCATTATTTGCATTATTTGCTCCTGCAGCACCTGGAACTCCAGGCTTGTTTGGAACAATTTTTGGTGAAGTTGTTTTTTTAGGTTTATTAAATTGAGATAAATCAATAGTTTGTCCAGTTAGTGTAGCGCCCGAAAGTTTTTGATATTGAGTAGAATATTCGTCTGGGACTACTTCTTCTACTGGAGCGGGTTTAGGCTTTTCAATTACAACATCTGCTGGTTTTGAAATTTCTTTTTTTGGTAAAACTATTTTTGGTTTAACCACATCTGATTTTTCAATTCTGTTAGAAATTGTTTTTGGTGCTTCTGGTTGTTTTGCAACTGGTTTTTCAACTTTCGCAACAGGTTTCGCAACTTCTTCAATTATTTTAACAGGTGGAGCAACAGGTTTTGGATTTAAATCAATTTGTCCAACCTGAACTGGTCCTGTAATTACTGCTTTTGCTTTGATTACTTCTGCTTTTTGACGATCTTCGTCAGATTTGCGTTTGTCTTCAATTTCTTTTTCGCGCTCTACTCGAAGTGCTTCTTTTTCTTTCTTTTTTTCTTCTCCGACTTCTGCAGATGCCACTTTGTTACCTTTATCGCCAGCAAATTCTTTACACAAAACGGTATATGCATCGTCTGAAATTTTAACATTCGGATTTGCATCAATAGACATTCCTTTCGACTTTAGTGCGTCAAATGCTGTACTAAACGAAATGTTCAATTCTGCTAAAACTTTGCTTATTCTAATAATCTTTTCTTCCGACATATAACCTTATTGATTTACTTTTTATTTTTTTTATCAAATTCTAAAATTAATGTTTAGTATTTGATTGATCCAATTTTTTTATTATAAATTTTAATTTTCAATAAAAAAACGCAATTTTATTTTAACTTTAAAAAAGTTTTTATTTTTATAATTAAAAAATCAAGTTTTGTTAAATCTCAATTTCGTTATTATTTTGTAAAAACTTGTTTAACTTTCAAATTCTTCTTTTAGTATTCTCATAACATCTTCAATAGTTTCCTCTTCAAGATCTGTTCTACGTGCTAAATCGGCAACATCTTGTTTCAAGATACTTTTTGCTGTATCTAAACCAATTTTAGCAAACTCTTCAATAACCCACGCTTCGATTTCGTCAGAAAACTCTGTTAATTCAACATCGTCATCATCAGCTGTTGTTCCTGGCGTGTCACCTTCGCGAATCACATCTAATTCATAACCTGTCAATTGACCTGCTAAACGAATATTATGTCCTCCACGACCAATTGCTTTTGAAACCTCATCAATTTTCAAGAAAACTTCGGCACGTTTTGTTTCTTCGTTTACTTTGATTGAAGAGACTTTTGCAGGACTCAATGCTCTTGTAATATATAATTGAATGTTACTGGTGTAATTGATAACATCGATATTTTCGTTTCCGAGTTCACGAACAATTCCATGAATTCTTGAGCCTTTCATTCCAACACAAGCACCAACTGGATCAATTCGGTCATCATACGAATCAACGGCAACTTTTGCTTTTTCTCCTGGAATTCTAACTACGTTTTTAACCATAATTAGACCATCGAAAACTTCTGGAATTTCTTGTTCGAATAATTTTTCTAAAAACTTTTCTGAAGTTCTAGACATAATTATTTGAGGTTTATTTCCCTTTAACTCAACCGATTCAATAATTCCACGAACATTGTCTCCTTTACGGAAAAAATCAGATGGAATTTGTTTTTCTTTTGGCAAAATAATTTCGTTTCCGTCATCATCCATTAAAATCACAACTCTTGGTCTAACATGATGCACTTCGGCAGTAAAAATATCTCCAATTAAATCTTTAAATTGTTTGTAATGATTGGTATTGTCATGTTCGTGTATTTTGGAAATTAAATTCTGACGCAAGGCCAAAATTGCTCTTCTTCCTAAATCTATTAACTTAACTTCTTCTGAAACCTCTTCGCCAATTTCGAAATCGGGTTCGATTTTTCTAGCATCAGTAAGTGTAATTTCGAGATGGTCTAAATCTAAATCATCATCGGCAACAATAACTCTTCTTTGCCAAATTTCCATATCACCTTTATCTGGATTGATGATGATATCAAAATTATCATCTGATCCAAATTTCTTTTTCAATGCATTTCTAAACACATCTTCTAAAATCGCCATAAGCGTTACGCGATCAATAAGTTTATCGTCTTTAAACTCTGAAAACGAATCGATTAATGCTATATTTTCCATGCCAACTTGTTAATTTAAAATGTTACTGTAACTACTGCTTCTTTAATTTCTGAATAGGGAATTTGTTGTACTTTATCGACTGTTTCTTTTCCTTTTCCTATTTTTTTTGGCTCTCTTGCTTGCCAAGAAAGTGTAATAAAATCGTCATTTGCATCTGTTAGTTTTGCTTCGATGATTTCGTCACCGACTTTCACAATCAACATTCTACCGATGTTTATGATGTATTGGCGAACTAATTTCAACGGCGAACCCACTCCAACCGATGCTACTTCTAAAGAAAAATCTTGTTCTTCTCTATCGAGATTATGTTCAATCGCGCGACTGATGTCGATACAATCTTGCAAAACTACCCCGTTTTCACCATCTAAAGTCACAATTACTTTGAAAGCAGATGTGATTTCGAGATCAATCAGAAAAAGATTTGGCTTTTCCTGAAGTCCTTCGTTGAGCAAATTTAATACTTTTTCTTTAAATGTCATATTTTATAAAAAGAGGGAAGCATTGGTTCCCTCATTAATTCTATTTTAAGCAAATAACGGTGCAAATATAGTATTTTTTTTTGAACCACAAAAATGATTCGGTATTAAAATAATTCATACCTTTATAGAGTTGTTTTTGACAAACCAATGTTTAATTTAATTTTCAAGATTATGAAAAGAATTTTAATCCCCACCGATTTTTCTGAGCATGCCGAATATGCACTTAAAGTTGCTGCTCAGATTGCAAAAAAAAACAATAGCGAAATTTTTTTACTGCATATGCTCGAGTTGCCGCATCATGCTGGCGATGCTATTGGAAGCGGGCATAACATTCCCGAAATTATGTTTTTTAAAAATGCTGCTATCAAAAAACTCGAAGATTTGATGGATGCAGATTATTTAGATGGATTAGAGGTTTCGGAAATTGTTCAATTCGAAAAAACTTTCGACGGAATTTTAAAAATTAGCAAGAAGAACAACATCGATTTAATTGTTATGGGATCGCATGGATCGAGTGGTTTTAAGGAAATGTTTATTGGATCTAATGCCGAAAAAGTAGTTCGAAACTCCAATGTTCCGGTTTTAGTAATTAAAAAAGAGTCCGATAATTTTAAAGTTAATAAATTTGTTTTTGCTTCGGATTTCACGGAAGAGATTAAAAAACCTTTCGAAAAAGTACTCGATTTTGCCAAAAAATTCGATGCCGAATTACATTTGGTAATGATTAATACGCCAAGTAATTTTAAATCGACGATTGTTGCAGAAAAAATAATGAGCGACTTTGTTTCGAACTTTAAAATCGAAAAATACAAAACGCATATATACAATGACATCAATAAAGAAAAAGGAATTCTTAATTTCTCCAAAAGTATTAATGCTGATTTAATTGGAATTAGCACACACGGACGAAAAGGATTATCTCATTTTTTTAATGGAAGTATGCCTGAAGATATTGTAAATCATGCCAAAAAGCCCGTTGTTACTTTTAAGATTTAGACTTAACAAATTACTATTAAACAAAAAACCTCTCAAAATAATTGAGAGGTTTTTTGTTGGTCTACTAGGACTCGAACCTAGAAAGACTGCACCAAAAACAGTTGTGTTACCATTACACCATAGACCAAAATTGCTTGTTTAAGCGAGTGCAAATTTAATATAAATTTTATTTCTTGCAAACTTTAAACCTAAAAATAATTAAAATATTTATTTTTCAATTATTCTAATTGATTTTTTATATCAATATTTAGAATTTTATGTTAATGCACAATACTTTACACAAAAAAATAGTTTCTTTGTATTCTTAAAAAATAAAAATTTTGGAAAATAAAAATTTCATCTTCGATTTCAAAAAATGGAACACAATTGTAGGTTGGTTTGTGTTTGCAATAGCATTAATTACTTTTTCACTAACCGTTGAGCCAACTATGAGTTTTTGGGATTGTGGCGAGTATATTGCAACGGCTGCAAAACTAGAAGTTGGACATCCGCCTGGAGCACCACTTTTTCAGATGATTGGAGCATTTTTTGCGATGTTTGCTATCGATAAAGAACATATTGCCTTAATGGTAAATATGACATCCGTTTTCTCAAGTGCTTTCACAATTTTATTTTTATTTTGGTCATCGACCATGATTTTGACAAAAATGATAGCACGTTTTACCGAATTAAAGCAGAACGAATATATTGCTATTCTCGGAAGTGCTTTTGTTGGTGCTCTAACCTTTACGTTTTCGGATAGTTTTTGGTTTAATGCTGTCGAGGCCGAAGTTTACGCCATGGCAACCTTATTGATTTCGTTACTCTTTTATCTTGGACTTCGTTGGGAGCAAGACATGAATACACCACGGGGAAACCGTTGGTTATTACTTATTTCTTTGGTAGTTGGACTTTCGTTTGGAGTACATTTCATGGCTTTACTGACCATCCCATCTATTGGATTGCTATATTATTTTAAGAATTATAAAACCATAACCATCAAAAATTTTATAATTGCAAATATTGTTGTGGTTGCTGTTTTGTTGTTTATATTCAAATTATTACTTCCGCTAACGATGAGTTTATTTGCTTCGAGCGAAATTTTTATGGTAAATTCCATCGGATTACCTTTTAATTCAGGAACTATTCTATTTTCGTTATTGGTAATTGTGTTGTTTTTTTACGGTTTAAAATATACCCGAAAAAAAGACAAGGTACATGCAAATACTTTAATACTCTGTATCCTTTTTATACTAATTGGGTTTTCTACTTGGCTAATGTTACCCGTTCGTGCTAATGCTAACACGGTAATTAACGAAAACAAACCTTCGGATGCTGCCGAAGTTTTAGCCTATTACAACCGCGAACAATATGGCGAAAATCCATTGTTCTACGGGCCACAATATACTGATATGTTTGCAGGATTGGACGAAAATAATCCCTATTCTGACGATAAACCCAATTACGAAAGAGACTACAAAACGGGTCGTTACGAAATTGTAAATAATTTTAAAAATGCCAAACAAAATTCAGCGGACAGCCAGAAAACAATTTTACCACGAATGTGGAGTACCGACAATGCCGAAAATTATATGTCATACTGTAGTCCTTTACAATTCAAAATTAATCCAAACTATGATTACGAAAGCGATTTAGGACAATATGGAATAGATCCCGAAAAATTATCCGAAGACGAGTTAAGTCAAGCGGTAAACGAAGTTCAAAACGAAGTTTCTAAAAACATTAATAAGTTTAAATCGGAATACGCAAAAAATAATCTGACCAACAACCAAGTTATTCGATTTCTAAAACAATATAAAGACTATTTAATTGTAGATAAACCATCAACCATTGATAATTTAAGTTTTATGGTCGATTTTCAGTTCGGATACATGTATGTTCGCTATTTTATGTGGAATTTTGTCGGAAGACAAGGCGATGAACAGGGCAAAGGTGATTTTTTAGAAGGAAATTGGTTGAGTGGAATTCCGTTTATTGACAATCTACGTTTGGGTTCCCAAAACGATTTACCGAGCGATGTAAAAAACAATAAAGCCCGAAATGTATATTACTTTTTACCTTTGATTTTGGGTTTAATAGGACTTTTTTATAACGCAAAAAAAGATTTAAAAAGTTTTTATGTACTACTAGTTCTTTTTCTTTTTACGGGTTTAATACTCAAAATTTACCTCAACGAGCGCCCATTCGAAGTTCGTGAGCGAGACTATGCACTCGTAGGCTCGTTCTATATATTTGCAATTTGGATAGGGTTTGGAGTTTATGCCATTTTCGATTTTATAAAAGTCTTTGTAAAGCCCAAATTATCTGCACCAATTGTCATAGGAATTTGTTTGCTGGCGGCTCCTATACTAATGGCATCTCAAAACTGGGACGATCACGACAGATCTGCAAAATATACCGCAACGGCAATGGCTAAAAATTATTT
>JAYUFL010000069.1:0-1961 GCA_043738745.1 Bacteroidota bacterium | reverse complement strand
CAAAATTATTTTTTCTACAGAATTGATTACTAATAAAATAATAATTTCGGCAGCCACAAATTGTCCAATGTTCATTTGTTGATTGATGACTAAAAACCCGCCTATTGACAACAAACTTGCCGTAATTATCATCTTGAAAACAATCAATTGACTAAATTGTCTTTTGATGATATTGAAATGTTTTTCACGATAATTTAAATAATTAGAAACTAAATTGTCGTTTTTTTGCAGAGCATAATCGTAATTCAATTTATTTCTAAAACTTGAATTATTTCTTGCCATTTCTTGCAACCAACCTGCAACTTTGTATTTGAATTTAGATTCTTTTAAACTTGTTTCTAAACTTGAATTATAAGAAAACTTGAATATAAAATATAAAAGTAGAAACAATAAAATACCGAAAATTATAAAAAACGGATGGTATAATGACAATAAAATTAATCCAAAAGCGATTTGTAAAATGGCAGCAGAAAAATCGATTAACAATTTTGAAGTTCCTTTTTGAATGGTCATCGTGTCAAAAAAACGATTGGCTAATTCTGGCGGATAGGTATTGTATAATTCATCGAATTTTATTCTGGGCAATCGTGCAGCAAAATCAAAAGAGGAACGAACAAATATTTTTTGTTGCAAATTTTCGGTAATTCGTAATTGCATGAGTGATAAAATCCCGACCAAAGCAACTCCAAAGACTACTAAAATGACCAATACAACCCATGATACACTCACTTTTCCTGCTTGAATAAAATTAATAATAGCCTGAATTCCAAGAGGTAACGACAAACTAATTAAACCCGCAAAAATCGCGTAAAAGAAGATTTGAAACACATCTTTTTTGTCTAATTTGAGTAAATCGTAAAATCGTTTTAATGGTGACATTTGAATTGAAAATTTAGAATTTAGAATTAAAAATCTTAGTTTTTTGGTTGTAATGTTCTCTCAATCAAATCGATATAAAAATCATTTGGACTAATTTCTTGGTTACAGTCTGTAATAGTTTTAAGATGTTCTCTCAAAAAATGTTGATGTAAACTTCCTTCAACAATTGTAGAAACTAAACTTTTTGCAAATTGATATTCAGGATTTACATCGTTTACCATAATAACCATTCGGTTAATGATCCGTTTGTAAATCAAGAAAAATCCTTCTTTGTTTTCCTCATCCACTTCTTTGGTGTGCAAGGTTTTGGTAAATTCGGCTATAATTATTTTGTTTAAAATGGCCTCGTCTATATAATTTGTATTTAAATCGTCCTCGATTTTTTCGGTAACAATTGCAATTGCTTTTTTGAGTTTATCTTTTGCGTTTTCGATATTTGAAGTTGCAAAAACCAATTTATATTCTATCCAAGCCCAATACCAAGAGGATAAATAAATCATTAGTTTGTGTTTGTTTTCGAAATACCTGTAAATAGAACTTTCGTTAGAGCCAATTTTTTCTCCTAATTTTTTGAAAGTAAAATTATCAAAACCAATTTCATCTATTAATAGAATACTATATTGTATTATTTTTTTGCCTAAAGTTGAAGTTTCAGGATCTTTGACATAGATTTTTTCGTTTACTTGAATTTTTATTGAGGCTAAAAGATTTTGCATTTTTATTTAAATTTTAAAAAGCAAAAATAGCAATTTTATTTTCTAAAACAATAGTATTACTATTGATAATGAAAATTTAACTTTTAATTATTAAAAAGCAAACCACGAATTACACAAATTAATACGAATTTTAAATTATTAGTTTTAAAATTTGCGCAATTTTGTGGAATTCGTGGTTACGATATTTCTTTTAAACAAAAATTTAGTTTTACAATAAAGAATGTTGTGTCATCACATCAGGTTTAGGAATTCCCATTAAATCCAAAATAGTAGGAGCAATGTCGCCTAGAACGCCATCGTGAATTGTTTTGAGTTCTTTATCTACCAAAATAATTGGAACTGGATTTGTGGTATGAGCTGTATTTG
>JAYUFL010000068.1:0-1971 GCA_043738745.1 Bacteroidota bacterium | reverse complement strand
TCGAATGATTTTCAGATTTTTGATTTTTAGTTTCCATTTTAAATATTTTAAATTGATTATTTATGATAAAAAAAAGAGTTAAAAAGAGTTCTAAAACCCTTTTTAACTCTTTTTTTTATAAAAATTTAGCAATTGCTTTAGACCCAGATGTCAATGCTTTTCCTAAAGATTTAATTTTAATCGCCTCGCTACCATCAGCCATTTCGGCGGCATCGGTTACTTGTTCGCCTAAAGTTTCCATTAACGTTACTGCTTTTTTGCTGTCTTTGTCGTCAATCGCTGTTTTTAATTTTTTTAGATTTGATGCAATTGTTTTCAAATCTTTGTGATCTTCCAAAACATCAATCCATTTGTTGATAGTTGTGGTTAAACCAGTTCCCGATTTTTTTTCGATGTGCGTCGAAATTGTTTCTACGGTTGCTTCAATTTGTTCTGCGTAATTCTTTTCTTTCGTTTCCATTTTAAATATTTTAATTGATTAATAATGAAATGCAAAGTTGAGCGAAATTGAAATAAATTGATTTACATTATTTTGGGTTAATGTTTCAAAATTCCTATGTAATCGTTTAAATAGTAACAATTTAATAAAGTTATGTTAATTTTGATTTATGATAATTGAAACTTATTATTTCTTCTTTAGAATTCGAAACCTGAATAATAATCGCATAAATAGACAAACTAATTATCGATGAGAAAAAACACCAAACCGACAACACATATTGATTGAAAAATATATAGGTAATGATGTAAGAAATTAGAATCGTGACACCCAGCATCCACATTCGTTTGATATGCGAGAAAAATGACGGTACAATGGTTGCTAATCCGTAAAGAACAATGCTGAAAATTCTAGTATTTTCGGGATAATCTTGCAAATAATCAATGTGGCGACCAATTATTTTTGCTTCAACATTAAAACTAAAAAGACAATATGCCAAATAAACGCCAGAAACTAATCCAGACAGCACAAAAAATCTTTGAATGTTTTTTCGGGTGGCTTCTTTTTCTAATAATAATATAGCAATGGGTACCCAAATGGGCCAAACGGTTTGTGCAAAAAACAAATAAATGTAGGTAACTATTTTTTGAATATTGGCATATTCAGGATTCGGAAGTGTAACCCACAAAATCCCTTCGGATAGTTGTTGCACGCCAAAAATTAACGGAATACTAGCAAACAAAAATTGCGATCGATGATGCGTTTTCTTGATAGTTGCTACTCCAATACCCGTGAGCACAACTCCTGCCGTGAAACTTGCTGTTGCAGAAAAACACATGTTTTTTTTGATTTAAAGATTATTGCATTGTTATAAAAAGTTTGTCTTTTTCGCGTCTCACTTTTTTGAGATTCACTAAATAATCATTTTTAATATCACGATAACCCAAAGTCATTATTACCGAACTTCGCAATCCTTTTTCTTTGAGTTGTAGCAAATCGTCGAGCAAGTTTTTATCAAAACCTTCCATTGGCGTGCTGTCTATTTCTTCGACAGCCGCAGCAACCAAAGCAAAACCAAGAGCAATATAGGCTTGTTTGGAATTCCAAATAAAATTATCACTATCGCTGTTTTTGAGTTGCGATGCTATAACGTCTTGCATATTTTTTAGACTTTCGATAGTTACATTTCTTTCTTTTGCGATTAAAGTAGTGTAATCCTCGATTTTCTCTAAAGTCAACTTGTCCCAAGCGGCAAAAACCAACAAGGCCGATGCTTCGGTAATTTGTGGTTGATTCATTGCAATGGGTTTTATTTTTTCGAGTAATTCCTTGTTTTCGATAACTAAAACGGAAAAAGGTTGTAGTCCAAACGAAGTTGGTGTCAACGAAATAGCGTCTAATATTGCATCTAATTTTTCTTTCGGAATTTTTGTTCCGTTCATTCTTTTGGTGGCATAACGCCAGTGAAGTGCTTTTGTGATTGACATACTATTATTTTTTTAAATGTGAACGTAAAAACCAAGCCATTTTTT
>JAYUFL010000067.1:0-1977 GCA_043738745.1 Bacteroidota bacterium | reverse complement strand
GATTAGATTTTAAATCTTTTTTTAGACCATCAATAATGTCTTGGGCGTTTTGGGCATTTGCTGTAAAGCACATAAAAAGTAATAATGTCAAAATAATTATTCTCATAACTTTAATAATTTTTACTAAAATAGTATTTTTAGAGTTACAAAATATTTTTTGAAAACATTTCTCCAAACATTTCCATATTCATATCCACAATTTTAGTCGATAACGTTTTGTTTGAACCCTTGAGACTATTTCTCAAATCATCAGAAAGTTTCACTTTTTGGGTCTGAAGTTCTAGACTTTTGTTGAGTTCACCAATTGTTTTTTCGAGCGAGATGATTTTGATTTGATATGCTAATTTGCCTTTATTATAATTGTTTATGAGCAATACAATTACAACAAAAAAACAAACTAGGATTATTATTAGAAAATAGACCATTTTGATTGTTAGTTTTATGTTATAAACAAAATTACTTGTTTTGCAAACACAAAAAAATACGACAAATGTCGTATTTTTTTGTGAGGTTACAATTTAATTCACAATCAATTTTCGAGTAGTTTTATTGTTGTTTTTTTCAATTTCTAACAAGTACATTCCTTTATCAATATTTTGAGTTGTGGTAGCATAACAAAGTTTATAAGAACAATAAATAAACAAAGCAAACTTCTATTTTATAACAACTAAAAATGTTTTAAGGTTGCACAGTTATATTATTAAAAGTACCTTTTATAGATGTCAATGGGCAACCTGATGATGTTCCTGAACCTTCGAAAGTTCCCGACATTTTGCCACCAGTATTTGATGTTATTATTATTTTTCCAGTTGGCGGATTGTATAATGGCGAAACTCCGGTATATTGGATGACACTAAAATTATCTCCAATTATATACGTTCCGGTAATTGTGTTTTTTGTAGTTATTTCAAAAATAGTTACTCCCGCAGCATTATTAGCATACAAATTATTTTGACTTGTAACATAAAATGCTGTTGCTGTTTTTACCGTCGTGCCACCATTTTCTGTCCAACTAAAACCATCTAAAGCAGTTGAAGTAATTGTTGCCGCTGGTGTTGGATCAGATTTTGAGCAAGATGAGAAAATTGTTGCTGTAGCAACTGCAAGAACTAAAACTAATTTTTTAATTGATTTCATTTTTATAAATTTTTAAAGGTTATTACAGCAAAGATGTGGCATTTATTAACACAAAAAAATACGACATTTGTCGTATTTTTTTAAAATTGTTTCTTCTTGCATTAATTTTTTTAAAAAATGACTCTTTTAAAATTTAAAGTAACATTTTATAAGTAAATATATTATAAACGCTTACATTTATTTTGTATTTAATTGTAAATAAGGCATATTTATAACCAAATATGCCTTATTTAATTATAAATTTGATATAATTGTTTATCAAGATCCCATATTTGTTTATCAATATGCCATATTTAATTATCAATATGCCAAAAATGATTATCGATAGGGCATATTTGTTATTAAATAGGACGCATTATGTTATAAATAAGCACTATTGAATCTAATTTGTATAATTTGTAGTACATAATAATGTATTTTATAAAATAAATTATATAATTATACGTTATCATTGCTATTATTAACCAATAAAATTTTAATTATTATGGCAACAAGAACCAAAGGAAGAGTTGTTTTATCTACAAACCCGAAAGACAATCTCGATGCAGCCCAAAGCATTTACAACAAGCACTTGGCACTGGGTGCCGCAAGCCCACTCAATATTTTGCAAGATGTGAATTGGGCAGCAACGGGTGTCAAAATTGCACCCACCATCAACGAAAATACACAAGCAGAGTTTCACAAAGGCGAAAGTGAAAAACATTATGCCAACCGTGATAAACAAATGCCCGAAATTGTAAAAGCAGTAAAATTAAGCGTTAACTTCTTGAAAGCCAGTTTTGGCGATAATCCAAAACAATTAACCGAATGGGGCATTAGCGTTGACGATTCGCCCAAAGT
>JAYUFL010000066.1:0-5555 GCA_043738745.1 Bacteroidota bacterium | reverse complement strand
TTTTTATTAAATTCATATTCTAGTGCATCTCCATAAATAATTTCACTGTGACCTTTTCCAAGAATTTTGTGAACTTCCATACAAATTCCAATAATTTTATATGCTTCTTCTTTTAAATAAAGTTCTACCATTTTTAAAATATTTTCGAGAAATTATTCAGTCATTTTTGATTAGTGGAAATTTGTGAAATTTGTGTTTTAAATTAACTAAATTACAAATGGCACTTTTCTAAACTCATCTTCCTCGTTGCTCACAATTCCTAGTGCTTTATAGATATAGGCAAATGTGGATAATATTTCGGGTTTACCGTCTATTAATGCTACGTCGTGCTCAAAATGGGCACTTGGTTTTCCGTCGGCTGTAAGGATTGTCCAGCCGTCCTTGAGGTGTTTTGTGTTTTTGGTTCCCATGTTTATCATTGGCTCGATGGCAACCACCATTCCTTCGACAAACATTTTTCCGCGACCGCGTTTTCCGTAATTTGGCATTTCGGGATCTTCGTGCATTTTGGTTCCTAAACCATGACCAACCAATTCACGAACAACACCGTAACCATTATTTTCGCAGTGTTTTTGGATCGCATTTCCTACATCTTCTACTCGGTTTCCTGCTTTGAATTCGCGAATTCCTACATATAATGATTCTTTGGTAACTCGTAATAATTTTTTTACATCATCGGCAACATCGCCAATCTCGAAAGAATACGCATGATCACCATAATATCCGTTCATGAGAACGCCACAATCTACAGAGATTACATCGCCACTTTCTAGTGGAATATTATTTGGAATTCCGTGAACTACTTGCGCATTTGGACTCACGCATAATGTATTTGGGAAACCGTATAATCCTTTGAAACCTGGGATTCCGCCATTATCTCGAATAAATTCTTCGGCTAGTTTGTCTATTTTTAAAGTCGTAACGCCAGGAACCATTTCTTTGGCAATAATTCCTAAAGTTTTCGAAACCAAAAGTGCGCTTTGACGCATTAATTCGATTTGTTCTCTTGTTTTTGGGATAATCATTTTGTAAAAATCTAATTTTGAAGCGCAAAGATACAACTTCAACTTCAAAAATCAATTTCAAAAATCAACTTCAAAAATCAATTTCAACTTCAAAAATCAATTTCAACTTCAAAAATCAATTTTAATTTCAAATTTTAAAATATAACTTAATCGGGGTTTGCCATTATTTTGAATAATTCTGAATTCGAAATATAAAACCTATTTTCTAAACCAATTTGAGAAAGTTGTGCGGAAACCAAATTATTCTCTCGAGTATTTATTAAAAACAAGGAACTTTCTCCAAACGAAAACAATCTTTCTTCGGAAGTTAGCATCGTTTGATTGTCTTTTACTAAATCGTCAATGATTTTTTTTTGTTTCAATAATGATTTGATTTCAACTTTTTGGGCAGCAATTTTGTTCGATAATTGTATTTTTTCTACATCGAGTGCAAATTCTGTTTCTTGAACTTTGAATTTTGCTAATTTTAAACTTCCTCTTTCTTTACGAAGAAAAATAGGAAAACTAGCATTCAAACCTATTTTGTAATTCTCGAATTTATAATCATTAATATAACTTGGTTCGGATAGATAGGAATAACCAACATCGATTTTTGGCAATAATAAATTAGTTTTTAGTTTTCGTTCGACATTCAAAATGGCAATTTTACTCTGCAAAGCATTAATTTTTGGATGATTTTCTATGGATAAATTTTGATTTAATAAATCATTCGTTTTTAACGTTTCCTGGATTGTGTTGTCTAATTTTTCTTCGGGAATTAAAGTTTCAGAAAGTTCTAACGGAATATTGTTTTCTAACCATAAAAAATTTGATAATTCCAATTTCGATTTTATTAATTTCAAATTAGAATCTTCCAAGTTCAATAATCTATTTTTCACAATAATCCCTGCTTCGGTGCTATCAATAGCAGGTTTGTCGCCTTGTTCAATTAGTTTTTTTATTCCGTTAAAACGAATTTGCGCATTTGTTGCATAATTTTCATACAATTTCACTTCGTTAAAGTTTTTCTTCCAATTAAAATAAGCTAGCGATGCATCATACAAAATCAAAATGGCTTGTAATTTTCGTTCTTCATTACTCAGTTTTATTTGAAGTTTTGTTTTTTTCAAATCGGATATTCGTTGGTTAATGAGCAATCCTTGACCTAGCGGAATATTAATTCCAATAGAGGTCAATCCCGGATTTGGAATTGTGTTTTCTGGGTTTAAATACAAGCCTTCGTTTTGATCAAATCCTGCTTTTAGTTCAATTCCGTACCAAGTTGGTATCTTGAAACTAGAATTTAAAACCGAATAATACTCCGAGTTTTTGAATTGTTTTTTATCAAAATCGACTTCTATTTTTGGGTCAAATCCGCCGCGAGCCATCATCAAATTGGCTTGTGCTTTTGATAATTCTAGATTGGCAGTTTTTACTAGTGGATGAAACTTTTTTACATAACCTAAATATTCATTAAAGGTTAATTCGTTCGGTTTTTCTTGCCCGAAAGATTTAAGACTAAAAATAAAAAGTAGTATAAAAAAGTTTTTCATATTGGTTTTTTTTACCACGAATTACACAAATTTTCACGAATTTTATAACTGTTACAAATAAAGAACTCGTGAAAATTTGTGTAATTCGTGTTTGATTTTATAAATAATTTGTGTTTAAACTTATTTTTTCTCTTTTTTCTCTTTCGTTTTATAATAATTAGGAGGAAAACCACTCAAAGTTCGCCAAACTTCGAACCAAACGGGAACTGTATTTAACAATGCAATGGTTTGTGCACCAGAACCAATACTGAGTTGTTTGGGCCATTTTGCTTCGGTAGCGTCTGGCGCAACTAGAATTCTGTATTTTCCGTTATCGCTAATAAAAGTTTCTATGGCTACAATTTCTCCTCCAAAAGTTCCGTACGACATGTCTGGCCAGCCTGAAAAAACGATTGTTGGCCAACCATCAAACCAAATTCTAACTTTTTCGCCTTTGTTTACTAGCGGTAAATCAATTGGATCTACAAAAGTTTCTACACCAATATCGTAATCAGATGGCATGATGCTTACAATCGCAGTTCCCTCTTTTACGGTTTCGCCCAAGCCCGATTGCAATGCCCGATTTACATAGCCGTTTTGTGGCGCTTTTATATAATACAAACCGTTTCGAATGTTGTAATTTACATATTGGTTTTCTAATTTATTAACCTGAGCCTCAGTGTCATATTGGTTGCTAATTGCAGTGAATTGGTCACTTTGCGCTTTCGAAGATTTCTCTGCATATTCTGCCGAAATTCGATTTATTTCGACTTTTGCATTAATAAATTCGTTTTTACTTGATAAAAATTTATTGTCTTGTGTGATAATTTTAGCATCGACTTCTTGCAATTTCAATCTTTTTTCTTCGACATCAGCCAATGGTTTTAGGCCTTCTTTATGCAATTGAACCGATCGATTGTATTGTGTATTGGCAATTTTAAGTTGTGTGCGAACGGCAATTAAATCGATGCTATCGCTTTTTACTTTTAATGTTGCTTGTTTGATTTTATTTTTTGCTTGTTATAATTTTAAGGCTTTTTCAGATTCAATAGCGCGAATTTGATTAGAAAGTGAACCAACTTTCGACGCGTATGATTTTCCAGAAAGTTTTTTGGCATCGACTTGATTTTTGGTGTTTTTAACTAAATTCGGGTCTAAATACTCTTCTTTAATTTCGGAAATAAATAAAATAGTATCCCATTTTTTGACAAAATCACCTTCTTGAACATACCATTTTTCTATTCGTCCAGAAATTATGGTTTGTATAGTTTGTGGTCTTTGGTTAGGTTTTAAGGTGGTTACCGATCCTGATCCTGAAATATTTTGTGTCCAAGGCAAAAAGAGCGCCACAATTCCTAAAACAGAAATTCCTGCAATAATTCTGTTCAAAATTTTGTAATGTGGTCGATTGCTCAAGTTTTTAACGGTCAAGTATTTATCGAGCGTTTTTTGCGATAATAGGTTATTTTTAGAAAGGTTTAGCATCGCTTTTATTTTTTAGTATCAATAAGAATTTCTCCGTTTTGCATCGTGATTTCGCGATTGCATTTTGTTTTCCAATACGGGTTTTTTGACGATACAATTACAGTCCAGTTATTTTTATCGGATGTGATAAAATCGATAATTTCATTGGCTACTTTTTCGTCCATCGTATCAGTTGGATCTTCATAGAAAAGTATTTTTGGTTTATGAATAATACTTCGAGCCAAAAGAATTTTTTGCGCATTGGATGATGATAGTTGTCTTCCTTCGGGGAAAATCTTAGTATTTAAACCGTTTGGTAGTGTTTTTATTAACGACGAAAGTTGTACGGATTGTATCGCCCATTTTAGATCGTCGTCCGAAATTGTAACATCGTTAAATGTGATATTTTCCAAAATTGTTGCTTCAAAAGGAGTTTCGTTATGCAAAATAGAACCTATTTGTGATCGATATTGTTTGAGATTTATTTTCTTAAAACTATCATCATTTATAAAAAAACGACCAGATGTTTGATGTAATAATCCAGATAAAATTCTAATTAAAGTGGTTTTTCCAGAGCCATTTTCTCCATTAATAATTATTTTTTCGCCTTGATTTATCTTAATAGAAATATTTTTTAGAATCGTATTTTGCGAATCGGGAAATTTGAATTCTATATTTTCGGTTTCTAAAATAATTTTGGTGTAGCAACTTTTAACATCCGAATCCATTTCATCTTCAAGATTCATGTCGCTAACTTGTCCTATTTTTTCGATAGAAGTTAACACATCATAAAAAGATTCTAATCCCAAAATTATTTTCTCTACAGAATTGATTACTAATAAAATAATAATTTCGGCAGCCACAAATTGTCCGATATTCATTTGTTGATGAATGACTAAAAACCCTCCAATTGACAACAAACTAGCCGTAATTATCATCTTGAAAACAATCAGTTGACTAAATTGTCTTTTGATGATATTAAAATGTTTTTCACGATAATTTAAATAATTAGAAACCAAATTGTCGTTTTTTTGCAAGGCATAATCGTAGTTTAGTTCGTTTCTGAAACTTGAATTATTTCTTGCCATTTCTTGCAACCAACCCGCCACTTTATATTTGAATTTGGATTCTTTTAAACTTGTTTCTAAACTAGAATTGTATGAAAACTTAAAAATAAAGTACAATAGTAAGAACAATAAAATTCCAAAAACAATAAAAAACGGATGATATAACGACAATAAAATCAAACCAAAAGTGATTTGCAACAACGCAGCCGAAAAATCGATAATCTGGTTTCGGATTATTTAAATTATCGCGAAAAACATTTTAATATTATCAAAAGACAATTTAGCCAACTGATTGTTTTCAAAATGATAATTACGGCAAGTTTATTGTCAATTGGAGGGTTTTTAGTCATCAATCAGCAAATGAATATTGGACAATTTGTGGCTGCCGAAATTATTATTTTATTAGTGATTAATTCTGTAGAAAAAATAATTTTGGGATTAGAATCTTTTTATGATGTGTTAACTTCTATCGAAAAAATAGGACAAGT
>JAYUFL010000065.1:0-5568 GCA_043738745.1 Bacteroidota bacterium | reverse complement strand
TAGGACTATATTGTTGTGCGGATAATAGGACTCGAACCTACACGCCTTGCGGCACCAGATCCTAAGTCTGGCATGTCTACCAATTTCACCATATCCGCGTAATTGGAGTGCAAATATACAAATAATTATAAATTATGAATTATAAATTATAAATTATTTTTATGTATTTTTGAATATTGAAATTATTTATTTCTAGTCTAAAATAAAATAAAAAATTATTAACGTAATTATCTGTTTTTTAGAATTTTAATTTTTAATTCGTAATTTTTAATTTAAATAAAATGAATAACATAAAAACTTACGTTCAAGATAACAAACAACGATTCATCGACGAACTTATCGAATTGCTTAAAATTCCATCCGTTTCTGCCGATGCAAAATTCGAAAAAGAGGTAATCAGAACTTCCGAAGCAGTAAAAATTTCTCTCGAAAAAGCAGGCTGCAATTACGTTGAAATTTGCGAAACACCCGGTTATCCGATCGTTTATGGCGAACACATTTTCGATAAAAATTTACCAACAGTTCTAGTTTATGGACATTACGATGTGCAACCACCAGATCCATTAGATTTATGGACATCGCCACCTTTCGAACCCGTTATAAAAGTAACCGAAATTCATCCCGAAGGCGCTATTTTTGCCCGTGGATCTTGCGATGATAAAGGGCAAATGTACATGCACGTTAAGGCTTTCGAATACATGATTGCCAACAAAAATCTACCTTGCAATGTCAAATTCATGATCGAAGGCGAGGAAGAAGTTGGATCAAAATCATTGTCCTGGTTTGTGGAACGCAACCAAGAAAAATTGTCTTGCGACGTGATTTTAATTTCAGATACCGGAATGATTTCCAATCAACAACCATCTATAACTACAGGATTACGAGGTTTGAGTTATGTAGAAGTCGAAATTACGGGACCAAATCGCGACTTACATTCTGGACTTTATGGTGGCGCAGTAGCCAATCCTATAAACATTCTTTGCAAAATGATTGCTTCGCTTCACGACGAAAATAATCACATCACCATTCCAGGTTTTTACGACAATGTACAGGAATTATCTATGGAGGAAAGAGCCGAAATGGCAAAAGCACCTTTCAATCTTGATGATTACAAAAAAGCATTAAACCTAAACGACATATACGGCGAAAAAGGCTATACAACAAACGAAAGAAACTCGATTCGACCAACATTAGACGTAAACGGAATTTGGGGCGGATATACGGGCGAAGGTGCAAAAACAGTAATTGCAAGCCAAGCATTTGCAAAAATTTCTATGCGTTTAGTTCCAAATCAGAATTGGGAAAACATAACCGAATTGTTCACAAAACACTTCGAAAGTATTGCTCCTGCTGGCGTTACCGTAAAAGTAAAACCACATCATGGCGGGCAAGGTTACGTAACGCCAACCGATAGTATTGGCTACAAAGCCGCAAATATGGCATATACCGAAACGTTTGGAAAACCTGCAATTCCAGTGCGCTCAGGAGGAAGTATTCCAATTGTCGCACTTTTCGAAAAAGAACTAAAATCCAAAACAATCCTTATGGGATTCGGTTTAGATTCCGACGCAATTCACTCGCCAAACGAACATTTCGGGATTTTTAATTACCTAAAAGGAATCGAAACTATACCTTTATTTTACAAATATTTTGTAGAGTTGAACAAATAATAAATTCAACCCAAATTTTAAAATCCGTTTATTCTTCGTTGAGTAAACGGATTTATTTTTTTCTGGGCGTTCGAGCGGGCTATCCGTTGCAAGTCCTCGCACTTCCTTCGTCAGGCTGTGGGCTTTTCACTATTATCCCTAAAGCAAAACCATAATAATCAAACAATTTGCAACAAACCATAATTTTTGGCGTTAAATTTGCATATCATCAATCTAAATCAAATCATCATGCTAAAATCATTTTTTATCCTTTGTTCCGGAGCGGACAAAAACATTCTCGAAAACTGCTCCGAAGGCGAGCAAACCAAATTTGCAGGAATTGGCGCCACTGTTTTTTTTACAGCCGTAATGGCATTTATCGCAAGTAGTTACGCGCTTTATACCGTTTTCGATAATCCATTTATAGCAATGGGTTTTGGAGTAATTTGGGGTTTACTAATCTTTAATCTAGACCGTTTTATAGTTTCCACAATCAGAAAAACCAATGGTTTTTGGAGCGAATTTGGACAAGCAACACCGCGAATTATTCTGGCAATAATTATTGCAATTGTAATTTCGAAACCATTAGAAATAAAAATTTTCGAAAAAGAAATAAATACCGTTCTTCTCAAAGAAAAAAACGAAATGGCAATGGCAAACAAAAAACAAGTTGCCAATTATTTCAAATCCGATCTCGACAAAAATAAATCCGAAATAGACAGTCTAAAATCCCAAATTTCCAAAAAAGAGAAAGAAGTAAACACGTATTACGAAACTTATATTGCCGAAGCCGAAGGAACTGCAGGAACTAAAAAACTAGGAAAAGGTCCTGTTTTTAAGGAAAAAATAGCCAAACACGATTTAGCAAAAAAAGAACTCGATACGTTGCAAAAAGTAAATCTTGCCAAAATTGCCGAAAAAGAAGCCAAAACCAAAACGCTACAAGCCGATTTGGACAAAAAAGTAACCGAAACCCAACCCATTATCGATGGATTTGATGGATTGATGGCTCGAATAAATGCCTTGAACAAATTGCCTTCACTCCCATCCTTATTTATTATGTTGTTGTTTCTTGCTATAGAAACTTCGCCAATTATTGCCAAACTTTTATCGCCAAAAGGCGAATATGATTTTAAGATTGAGGATCTCGAAACTGCCTTAAAAACCACTATCGAACAAGACAAATACCAACGAAATTTATTAGTAAAAACAAGCGCAGCAATGCATGACAAGATTTACGAGGATATTGCCGAAGATAAAAACTTATACAATTTGCAACGCAAAAACACAACCGAATTGCTAGAACTGCAATCTAATAATTTTGTTGCAAAACAAAAGGCAACTTTATAAAACAAAAAAAGTCAAAAGTCTTAAAGTCAAAATAAATTGACCTTGAGACTTTTGACTTTTAAAAAATTATTAGAAAATTTTACATAAAACTCAAAATTTCTTTTTTGTAATTGTCATATTCGCCTTGCATGATTAAGCCGTTGTCTAATAATTTTTTATAATTCTGAAGTTTAGCAAACAACTCATCTTGCGATAATCCCGCATTAGAATTTTCTTTAGTCTCAGAAATTATTTCTCGAATTGGTTCGTAAATCGAAGTCTGGCTTGGCATTATTTCCGCAAAATTGGTCACTTCTTCAGTTTCAATTTCCTCAACTTTTTCCATTTCTTGAACCTCTTTTTCGGTATCAATTGGCTCAAAAGTGGCAGAAACAATTATATTTCCGTTTTTCAGGATATCCAATTGCTCTTTTGTATAAGTGTATAATTTTCTGGCTTGATTTTTTGGTAAATAATCAATTGTATGCGTCAATTCGAATTTTGTATTAAAGGAAAACTCTGATCCCAAAATATTTTCTTTGACAAAACTACTCGTTACATCATCCCAACCATAATCCACAAATTCCATCGACAAACCAAGATTTTTGGGTTTACACAAAATAATTCTTTTGTTTGTAACCACAATACTATCAGGAAAAATAGTTACCGCAGGCTTTTTTTGAACCGCAATATATCCTATTTCTTCGTTAGACATCAATAAATTATTCAACTTCGAAGTAATTTTTTCTATCGCTTTAGGATCTTGTTCTTCGTTTAATATTTTCTTTAGATTATCGATCATTTTTTCGCTTTTTTTATTTCATTACATCACAAAAGTAATGCCTAATTTTTTAATTCTAGAATTTCGTCCTGAATTTTTTTAGTCAAACTCTGGAAAACCAAATCGTAAGAATGGTCTATTAATTCTAAAATCATTTTATTAGATACATTTCGATTCACATTTATAGTATTCCAATGAATTTTACTCATATGAAACCCCGGTTGAATATCATCGTATTCTGCTCTTAATTCCTGCGCTCGTTCTGGATTGCATTTCAAGTTTATAGTCGGATTTCCTTTTTCCCATTGCGATAACGATGCTAATGCAAACATTTTTCCGCCAACTTTAAACACTAAAGTATCTTCATCGAACGGAAAATGTTCGGTTACTCCTTTTTTGGAAAGACAATATTCGTAAAGATTTTCTAGATTCATTTATTGAAAATATTATGATTAAGAATTTGAAATCGAATATAAAACTGGTTTGCTCGGACTGGCATCGTTTACAAAACTAGCCATTTGAATGTTCAACAAATAAGTTCCATCAAAAATTTTATCATCCACAAAAATCAATTCCGTAATGGTGCAATCCATTCTTGCATCGTGGTTTAAAATAGTTATATTTTTGACATTCCAAAACGCTCTATGAGCCAATAATTTGCCTTCGTCGTGTTCTTTATCTACACTTGGCAAATCGATTAATAAATGTTTTATTCCGATTTCGCGAATGTAAATCGCCGCTGCTTCGTCTAAATATGGCGGATTGGTGTTGGAATATTTTTTGGATAATTTTTCGATTTTGTTGGGTAAAGTTCGGATTATTAACGCTTCTGGCATTGCGAGATTTTCGTAGTAATCCAATGCTTTTTCTATTTGAGATTTAGTAATTATCAAATCGTTATTTATAGTTTCTGGTAGAACCGAAATTAACTCTGCCATAAAGAAAAACTGTTTCAAACAATCGTTTATACTGTAAAATTCTCGTGTAATATGCCCCAAACATTCGGTATGTGTTCCATGTCCATGAGGATTGAAAAAAATATTATTAAAGTTTGTCGAAGAACTTCCGCTAGAAACTTTGCCAATCCAATCGCCGTTTTTTACTGGAGAAATTTCTAGTTTTTCGAGATACCAAGCAATCGGATTTTCGTTCGTGTTGGATAATGGAATAGAAATATCCATTGGTTTTGATAAATCGATTTTGAAGTTGTTGATTGTTGCTTTCATAATATTAACCGCAAGGTTTGCAAAGTTTTACGCAAAGTTCGCAAAGTTTTTTTTAAAGATTGTTTACTACTCGTTTTATTCCATTTTTTATTAATGCAACATTAAAATTAATTAGCATTCCTAATTTATAAATAGGTTAATAATTGAGCAAAATGAACGTCATTTAAAACTTCTACTGATTTTAATTCCAAAATTAATTTGTTTTCAATAATTATATCAACTCTATAACCAACATCTAATTTAACATCTTCATAAATCAAGGGCAAAGGTTTTTGTTTTTCGACAATTAATCCCGTTTTCTTAAGTTCATAATACAAGCATTCTTCATAAGCACTTTCTAAAAGTCCTGGTCCGAGTGCTTGATGTATTTTTAAAGCGCTATCAAAAACAACTCTTGACAATTCATTTTCAGTCATATCTTTAATAATTTTATTTTGGACTTTGAGATCTTTGTGTAAAACTTTGCGAACCTTGCGGTTAGGAATCCAAATTTAACAAAAACAAATCACTTGCAATTCCATCGCTCAAAAATTTTCCTTTTTGAGTAGGTTTCAAGATTTTATTTTCGATAAAAAGCAAATCG
>JAYUFL010000064.1:0-1990 GCA_043738745.1 Bacteroidota bacterium | reverse complement strand
AATATCATCTAATATTTTCACTTGATTATTTCCTAAATATTTTAAATTTAGTCTACCAAAAACTAATCCGTTTTTTGAAGAAAATAATGTTTGTACTCCGTTATGAACCGATCCAGGCTCCCAACTACTCACATCTAGAAAATTTAAATCAACGGTAGAGGCGTCAACAGGATATACTGCTTTTGGATCTTTGTTTTTTGCATAAATTTCATTTGCTTTTTTAAGACTTGGTGCTTTTTTTCCCTTTATTGGATCTTCTTGATCCATATGCGCCACATGATTGAGTCCACTCACCGTCAAACCTACTTCATTTTTACCTCGCCCGAGGCTTTCCTTTTCATAAAATCACTACTCAATCTTTCAAAAAACGCTTTTCTTCGGTTCAAAGATAATTGAATTTTTTATTTTTTTCATTTGAAAAAAAAAGTTTCATACATTATCTACGCTTTATCTATGGCTTTGCCTTGGATTAAATAGGTTTTACTTTTTTATTTCATTTGAAAAAAAAATCATCATTCTATCAAAAAACCAATCCAAAAAATCCCAAAACATTCAGAGTTTGCCAAAACTTCATCGATTAGCCAAAAATTAGGCGCTCGATTTTTTTAGAAGGAAACCCGAACGAAAAAGCCGTTTTTAAAAGATAAATCCCTTGGGTTTTCTTCTAAAAAAATGAGCAAACAACCGCAGGGCGTTAGTATTTATTATCATTTTTTCTTTTAGGAGTTTCTTCATTACCGAGGATTTAGCAGAGCAAAATAAACACCCCAAAGGAGACCCGATTTTTCTTCGGGTTGACTGGGTGGCGGTGTTGCGGTCACTGACAGCCACCACAGACCGAGAGCCACTTTTTCAGTGGTGTAGGGCTGTGAGCGTGTAACGGCAACGAGTAGCGAACGCAGTGGAGCAAATAATTAAAATCCGTTTCGTCTTTTTTCGGACGAGACGAACCTTGTCGAAGTTGATGGCTGGCGGTTGAGCAACCGCCAAAACACAAGTGGCGGTGGATGTAACACTGACCTGCATTTTTCTTGCAGGTTTGTGTTGCAGACAAAGTAGCCACGACGAAAGAAGGGTAGAGACCGTGTGGAGATTGCGAGCAACACTTTTTTTGTTTTTTACTGCCTTTTTTCAAGGCTGTAAAAAATAAAAAAGTGTTGTGATCTGTGGAACGGAGGAAGGAACGACCGACTGGAGCAGCGCAACGGAACAAAGGAAACGACCGAAGAGAGACCGCTTTTTTGCTCTGCTGTTTGGATTTGGATTTTCGTTTTTATACCAAAATTTCCTTTATTGGATGATATAAATTAATCGCATTTTGAAGAATTTCTAATTCTGTTTGTTTGTATAAAATCGTTGTCGATGCTCTTTTATGTCCTGCAAAAACTTGTACAATTCTAGTATCATTTTCTTTTTTTAGAAGATTGGCGATTACACTTTGACGGATTTTGATTGGTTGTAATTGTTGGCTTTTCTCTCGGTGATCATTAATCATTCTATTCAAAACATTCGGGCGAACTTCTTCTTTTAATTTGCCTGTAATGAGCGTTTTTATTGGTGTTTCTGATAAAATATATTTGATAAGTTTGGGATAATCTTCTTGCATAAAATTCAAAAAAAGTAAAATTTGTTTGGCTTGTAATGGCAATGTTCTTGATTTCTTATTGTCGCTAGATTTGATGTAAATTTCTGCTTTTTCTAGATTAATATTTTCGATTTGTAGATTACAAATTTCCCCAACCGTCAAGCCTTGATAAATGAGTAAACTAATAATTACTTGGTTTCTTCTTTGTAAAGTTTTATCTTTGTGGGTGTCGTTTAAGAAGTTTTCGAGTGTTTCAGCAGAATATAAAACATCAACTTTAATTTGCTTATTTATCTTGTCTTTTAGGTATAATTCACTGCAAGGATGGTCGTTTCGTTTGCCTATTTCGAGTAAATAATAATAGTAAATTTTAACGTTTAATAAATAATGTTTGATGGTTTTTGG
>JAYUFL010000063.1:0-2018 GCA_043738745.1 Bacteroidota bacterium | reverse complement strand
CTTGGCGTCAGTTGGGGATTTGGTTAGCCAAATGTATAAATTAAAGACCGAACTTCCAAGTACAAAACCAACCTATGAGTTTGCCTAAAACCCCAATTGCGCCAAACCGCTGTTGTAGGATAGCCCGAATATGCGGTACTGTTCCGTTTTATATTTTTTTGTTTTTTTACTTTCTATTTTGTAGTTGTAATTACCTTAATAGTAATTGAGTATTCAATAATAGTATTTTCGGATTAGTTAAAAGTATTTGCGTATGTATTAATAGTAATTGAGTATTTAATAATAGTAATTGAGGTTTTAATAAAAGCATTCTACTATACGTTAATAGTATTTGCGTATTTATTATTATGATTTTAGCATTTGTTATTAGTGTTTTGCTATTCGTTATTATGCTTTTCGGATTTTTGAAAATTAAATAATCAAAGATAAACAGCAAAGTGCGGTAGCACTTTGCTGTTTTCTTTTTTCTCTTTTTATTTTTTTATGTCTTTGAATTGGAGTTTTACCAATGCTTTGTAATATGGCTCTCCTGCTTGACCTAACGATTTTAGATAGGCTTTTATATCTCGAATTAGTTGGATAATGTTTGTTTGAGTGAAATATAAAATATTATTACGCTCTTTTCGTGCGGTAATTAGTGCGTTTCCTGCCGAGTTTACTAAACCGCTTAATGTGGTTAATGTTTGGTGGTAGGTTTGTAAACTTGCGATTTGTATTTCGGTTTCGTTTGGCACATATTCTGGATGCGATGCCAATTGACTTGTGTAAGTATCAAGATTTGCGATTCGGCTATCGTAACTCATTTGTGATGTTGAGATTGCATCGCCCTCTGACGTGTCTGGGTTTATTTTTTTTGGTTTTACATCGCCACGAATTTTTTTGGCTTGACTTGTTAAGTTTTCTTTATCGGTTAAAGAAATATTTAACGATTTTGCAAAGTTTAATGCTCGTGTTGTTATTTTTCCTAGTGGTGCAATTTCGACTTCTCTGTCGGCTACTGCATTTTTGTAGACTGGTTTTTTGTCGTTTAAAACGGTTATTGTTCCTGCTAATGAAACTTTGATTGGTGCAAGATTTGCTAATTGCAAATTTGCGTTTGATGGGTTGTATAAACCGCCCATTTCTTCAAGAATTTGATAAGCAGTGCTGAAATTTGCCACATTTTTGTTGTGTCCTGTTTCACTCACTTTGTTATTTTTTTTTGGATTCGTGCTTTTCAAGTCGGTGGTTGATGCCATAATTGTATGTTGGTTTTAAAGTTACTAGAATTTTACTGCTAATGAAGTAGATAACGTGAAATTATTATTGTTATTATTGAATATCTTATCTTTTGAGAAATATTCTTTTCCTTCAATTCGCCAAACTAGATTGTCTTTAATTTGTATGTCAAAATTTGACGATAGTCCAAATGTTTGAAATCCGTTTGGGGTATTTGTTGCAATTAGTATTTGTTTTTTGTCGTTGTAATATTCTCCACGAACTGCGATGTTATATTTTTCTTTTGGCTTGTATCGTAAAATACAAACTGGAGAATACCAAACATAATAATCGGTTGCATTAAATTTGTCGGTTGCAATATCAAAACCAGCAATGATTCCAAACTTTTTTGAAGGCTCGTAAATTACGTATAGATTATGAAATAATCGCCACGAATGAATACTATCTGCTTTATCTGTTCCTATAAAATTGCTGTAATTGAATGTTAATTTAGTATTTGGTTTGTAATTTAGTTGTAAACCAAAAGATGGGTTCTGGATGTAATCTGGTTTTTTTATTCTTTGCCAACCATTTAGAACTAAAAATGAGGCATTAAATTTTTCGGATTTATTGGTATAAGAAAGTTTTATACCTGTTTCATAATAAGGTGAGTTTTCGGCTAGAATACTTCTTGTTAGGGTCCAACAATCGGCACTAATTGCACTTTCAAAACCAATGTGAGATGGCATAATTCCTGCATCTAACCAAATGTTTTGTTTTTGCGAAATTTTGAAACCTACATTGGCTTCATAAATAAATTG
>JAYUFL010000062.1:0-2032 GCA_043738745.1 Bacteroidota bacterium | reverse complement strand
TAATTGCTACCCGATTGTAGTAATAAAAACCTATTCCTGTTTGGTAATGTATTTTTGTGGATAGTTCAAGAATTTGTTTGTTGTAATAGTCAATTTTACCATTATCTATTTTACTATATTGATCACATATTTTTTGATAACTATTTATTTTTAAAGTGTCGATTGTAGTGCTTTTTGCAATGATCAACAAACTATCGATTTCTTTTTGATGGGTAACATCTTGCGAAAAAGCACTATTACAAAATAAAAACGTAGGTATAAAAATAAGTAGACATTTCATACAAGGGCATTTAGGTTACAAAAACTATATTTCGATGGGCAATCGAACATTGTAGTAATTTAGTATTTTTTTGATAACTCAAAACATTTGAATGTTTTTTTTGATTATTTTTTTGGGTAACTTACGTAACTAAAAAACCCAGCCCAAAAATATTTGGGTTGGGTTGTAATGTAAACGCACTATTTTTTAATCTATCAAAAAGAAGATTTACTTCTATTTGGGGTATTAACATCTACATAAAATAATTAGTTAGAATTAAAAGATAGTTACAATATTTAAAGATTCTAACTCAAAATTTTAACGAACTATACTTCCATCGGCTCTTTTTATTTGAATAGAAGGAGCCTGTCCATCGACTCTATTTGGAGTAGTTTCGAATATCCCCCCATAATTATAATCATCTTTAGTCCAAGTATATAGACCTTGATTTATAACTTTATCTTCTGTCATAAAATGACCAGAATTATCAATAACACAATAGCCATCATCTCCATAAGGAATTAAATGAAAAGGATATATTGAGACAGGTGGAATCACGCTAAATTGCTTAAAATATTGAGGAGGTCCCCATGTTAAATAAGTATTTTGAACAGTATTATTGTCTGAATTTAAAATTCTCCGCTCCATATCAGGATGGTTGAAACAAGGGTAGTTGAATGATCCAACAGTATAACTTATACCAATACCACTAGTGCCGTCTTGATTAGCAGTTATAGTAGCATTTTTATAAAACGTAGCCACTTGATTATTTGGATAGTAACATACAAAATCTCCGTTCCATTGGCTATTTCTATAATCAATTAAATAACCATCTTTTGACATATGAAGCGCGCCGTGAGTTCCAACTAAACTACAATTTATTAATGTAAATGGAACGTTTCTTCCTGGTTTCCATAAATTAATTTTTGAATAAAAGTAACTGTAAACATTAAAACGACTAACACCAGTTGCATTACAAGCTATAAGGGCTTGGCTAGTAAAATTATTAAAATCCTCGTTTTGTTTTTGATTAATCAAGGCAGCTATATCTCTTGCGTGACTATATGCACTTGCGCTATATAAAGCAAAAGCTACTTTTTTTGCGGCATAACCACTTGTATGATTAACAATTACATATCTGCAGTACAACATCATTTCCTCTGCTGCTACAATATTCAAAATCGATCTTGGGAAAGCTTGTTTGTAATCATTATAAGCAGCTAAAATATCATAATATGCAGCTTTTGGATCATTTAAGGATATTTTATCATTTGCTTGACCCAAAAGTGAATTTCCCTGTAAAATTAATGTAGATCCTGGTATTTCTCCCACGGCTTGTAAGATTTGATCTGTAGATTCTTTTATTATAGTTATTATACCTTGCAAAGAAGCTCCGCTAATATTATATTTACCATCATAATAATGATTTTGAATCATACCCACAACATTAAATACTTCGCCAATGCCAGCAAATTTATTTTGATTTGCAGTAGTGGTATTGGTATCCGAATTTGCACTTTGCAAAAAAGTTTTCATTTCTTCATGATAATTTGGATGCTCTTTTTCATAATTCAATACAAAATTATCTATTTTTCTTGAATCTTCTACTACTCTAACTTCTGCTTCAGCCTCAGTCATAACTGTTGCATTTGCGGTTGCTTGTGGCTGTGCAATTTCAGTATCGTATTGACTACAAGCAAAAAAAGTTCCACCAATTAGTATCAAAATCAGATATACTTTTACTATATTTTTCATTTTATTTATTTTTACTTT
>JAYUFL010000061.1:0-5718 GCA_043738745.1 Bacteroidota bacterium | reverse complement strand
ATGGCCAGAATCCATCAATCGAGCATTCAAACATCTCAACCCAAATGTATATGTTTTCATGCAAGGCGAAAGCGAATTTGGTATCACCGGAAAAGCAACTCTCAAAAATTGGGACGTAAAATCCAGACTTAAAACTCTTACAGTTCCAACGCTAGCCATAGGTGCAAAATACGATACTATGGATCCCAAGCACATGAAATGGATTTCTCAAGAAGTTCAAAACGGAAGATTTTTATTCTGCCCAACCGGAAGTCATCTTTCTCAATACGACGATCAAAAAGATTATTTTCCTGGAGTTATCAAATTTTTGAAAGATGTTGATTCGGGTCAGTTTAAAAAATCTTAACTATTTAAAAAAACTTTCAAAACCAATTGCCACAAAATAAGCAGCAGCGGCGGCAATTAATCCAATAAAAGTAACTTTTACAGCACCATTTATTGGATTCTGTCCAGTAACTTTGGCTTTGAAATAGCCAAAAACAAACAAACAAATCGTCGTAATCAGCAATGATGTTTTCAATCCATTGCTTGGTGTATCGGTCATAAAATAGGCTGATAATGGCAACAATCCTCCAATAAAATAAGCAATTCCGATTGTTAAAGCCGAATTTCTTGCCCTGTTTGGATTTGGTTCTTCTAATCCAAGTTCGAATTTCATCATAAAATTAACCCATTTGGTTTTGTCTTTTGCTAGTTCGGTGGCTAAAATGTGTTGTCCTTCCTTGCTAATGCCATAATCTGCAAAAATTTCCATCACTTCTTGCATTTCTTTTTCTGGAACGGTTTCTACTTCATCATATTCGCGTTTCAGTTCGCTTTGGTAGTGTTCCTGCTCGGTTTTTCCAGCCAAATAACCGCCTAAACCCATTGCAATGCAACCCGCAACAATTTCGGCAACGCCAGCAGTTAGAATTATAGAATTGCTACTAACTGCTCCGCTTAAACCAGCGGCTAATGCAAATGGAACGGTTAATCCGTCGCTCATTCCTATAACGGCATCGGTAATAAAATCGGAACTTTTTAAATGTTTTTCTTCGTGTGCCATATTTCTATTTCATTTTTTTATTGCTCTCAAATTTATTGGATTTTTTGAGATTTTTTGCTTTTTGCCTTTTGCTTTTTACTTTTTGTCTTTTACTTTTTGCCTTTTGAAATTACTCTTCCTCTGTATTTTTCATTTTCATTAAAAGCGTATATGCGCCTTTGCTCACAATTTTTTTATTTTTAAGATTTTCAACATTTAAAATTTGAACAAAATTATTCTCTTTTTCTCCAAGTTGCACTTCTTGCATTTGGTATTTTTGTTTAGAAATTTCAAAGTAAATATAGTCTTTTCCTTCGAAATTCACTACACTTTCCTCGGGCAAAGTATTTGAATTTGAAGATTTTAATTCCACTTCGGCGTTCATATACATTCCAGGTAAAAGGGTTTTATCATAATCTTCGAAATGACAATGCACTTCGGAAGTTCCGTCCATAGAAACGTCTTTACTGATTAGAATTATTTCACATTCGTGTTTTATGTTAGGTTCGGCATTAGTGTAAGCGATGATTTTTTGACCAATTTTGAGTTTGGCAACATCTTTTTCATAGACCTTAATATTTAAGTGAATATCGGTTGGATTTATCAATTCGAACATAACTTCTGATGGCGAAATGTATTTGCCAATATTCACATTTACTTTAGAAACAAATCCATTTATAGTTGCCAAAATATTAATTTTTTGAGAAATTTTTGATGCCGAAATAGTGTTTGGATTAATGTTTATTAATCGTAATTTTTCGGCTAAACCATTAGTCATTGCCCGTAAACTTGATACTTCGGCTTGTGCCATTTGTGTTACTTTATCGCTACTCGCTTGGCTTTGGTTCAAGTCGTTTTGGCGTGCCGATTCTTTTTCGGCATAAATTAATTTTGCTTTTGATATCAAATAATCTTGTTGCAACTGTATGTATTGTTGGTCTTCCATGACTGCTATAACTTCGCCCTTATCAACATGCATTCCCGGTAAAAGTTTTGTGCTACGCAAATAACCACCAAGCGGAACCGAGATAGAAACCAAATTTTGTGGTGGAACATCGATTTTTCCGTTAATTTTTAAAACAGATGAAATACTTTTTTCCGACATCGAAATGGTTTCAATGTCTGCATTTTTCATTTGAGCATCAGTAAGTGAAACTTCGTTTTCTTTTAGAATTTGTTCTTTTTCTGTTGTTTTTTCTTCTTTTTTACAAGAATTAAAGAAAGAAAGAATTACTACTATTATTATATACTTTTTCATTTTTTAATTTTTAGAATTAAGGTAATTAATTGCAATTACACTTTCGTTTAATGATTTAACTGCTTCGATATAAGTATTTTGAATTGCAATAGATTGATTAACAAGCATTACAAAATCGAGATAATTTATATCGCCATTAATGAATTGTTTGTTGGCAACATCGGTAATTATTTTTGAATTTTTATTGCCGTTGGTTTCAAAATAATTTACGATTTCAAGATTAGAATTGTATTGCGTGAGCAATTTATTGTATTCTGTTTTTAAGTTTAAAACTTGCGTTTGATATTCGGATTCTGCGATGTTTTCAGCCACTTTTAAAGCATTTATTTTGGCTTTTTGGCTTCCGCCAAATAGTGGAATTCCCAACCCAATTTGTGCCGAATGAAATCGTTGCGCATCGTCTAAACCAATTCCTTTGAAAGAATTATTGTTATAACCGATATTGATTTCTGGCAATAATTTAGATTTTTGCAAAGCGGTTTCTGCCGTAACAATCTTTTTTTGTTGCTCAAATAATTTCAATTTGGGGTTGTCTTCTATTTTAGAATTTTCAATTTTTGCTTTTAAGTTTGATGCGTTTGGCACATACATTTCTTCAGAATTCAAAACCAATTGAAATTCCAATTTTACCATTTCAATTTCGGCTTGTAATTGTTTTAACTGAATGGCAACATTGGTTTTTTGCGTTTCCGCAGTCGATTTTTCTAGAATATTGCTTTCGCCTTTTTGCAAACGCAAATTGGCTTTGTCAAAGAATTTGGAAAATAACGTATCTGCTTTTTGCAATAATTTTTCTTTTTCTTTTAAAGATAAATAGTTGTAAAACAAATGTGTAACTGTTTTTTTTATTTCAAACTCTTTTAAATTTGATTGCAAAATTTTAGAATTAAATTCTTCAACTAATACTTGTTTTTGGCGTTTGTAAACTGTTGGCAACGCAAATGATTGTGAAATTCCAAATTTCGTATCGTTTTGATTGCTATTGATTTGACCAAATTCTCCGAAAATAGTTGTTTTGGGAATATCTGCATTTGATTGAATCATTGCTTTTGCATAATCGGCTTTTAGTTTTTCATTTTTAATCGAATTGTTGTTTTTTAATGCTGTTTCAATGGCTGTTTCTAAAGTTATTTTAGTTTGAGCGTTTGATAATGTACACATTAAAAGTATAATTGCAAGTTTTTTCATTTTATTAGCCCTCTGATTTTACTGATTTCTTCAGATTATTTAATTTATTAGTCGTAATTGTAGACTCCTTTTAAGTCTCTAAAATCATCATCGATTGGATTGTATTTATTAACTTTTCTACTAATTGATTTCGAAATGTCATCAGTGTTAAAATTTACTAATATTCCTAAACGTAAATTTGTTAGTTTTAAATAATTTTGAATTTGTTTATGGTGAACTTTGGAAAAATCTTCAACCGATTTAATTTCTATAATTACTTTATCTTCAACTAAAACATCAAGTATAAAACCAACATCTAATAATTGATCATCATAATAAACAGGAATTGAAACTTGACTTTTTACTTCTAATCCATCTTTTTTTAATTGATAAACGAGTGCTTTTTCATAAACACTTTCAAATAAACCCGCTCCTAATTCATTATAAACTTTGAATATTGCACCTCTTATTTTATATGAAATTTCATTTTCAGTCATAATTTTTAATTTAATTTTTTTGCTCTCAAATTTTTCAAATTTACTCAGATTTTTTTCTTTCTTATTCTATAATATTTTTTTTTTATTAGAGCAAATCAGAAAAATCTGAGGGTAATTTTTTTTTACTTTTTTCCAACTTTTTCGAATAATATGTACAAAATGGGCAAAACAAATAAGGTTAAAAATGTTGCTACTAATAATCCGCCAATAACCACAGTTGCTAATGGTCGTTGCACTTCTGCGCCTGAACCACTACTCAAAGCCATCGGTAAAAAACCAAGTGAAGCCACAAAAGCCGTCATTAAAACGGGTCGTAATCGCAGTTTTGTACCAATAATTACAATTCTAGAAAGTGATTGAATTCCTTGTGCTTTTAGTCGATTGAATTCGGCAATTAAAACAATTCCGTTGAGAACTGCAACTCCAAAAAGTGCAATAAAACCAACGCCTGCACTGATACTGAAAGGCATTCCTCGTATCGCTAAAAACAAAATTCCCCCAATAGTTGATAATGGAATTGCTGTATAAATTAGTAATCCTTGTTTGACCGAATTGAAGGCGAAAAACAAAAGGACAAAAATTAATAATAACGAAACTGGAACAGCAATCATTAATCTAGTTTTGGCTTTTTGCAAGTTTTCGAATGCGCCACCATAAGTTACATAATAACCCGTTGGGAATTTCAATTGTTTTTCTACCTTGGTTTTCAATTCCGAAACTATGCTTTGCACATCTCGACCATTTACATTAAAACCAACTACAATTCTGCGTTTGGCATCTTCTCTTTGAATTTGATTTGAACCGTTTTTTATCGAAACATTAGCCAATTGATTTAAAGGGATTTGATTGCCGTTTGGCGTTGGGATTAACAAATTTTGAATATCTTCGAGATTTTTTCGCTCTTGATTATCCAATCGAACCACCAAATCAAAACGTTTTTCTTCTTCAAAAATTAGTCCTGTGCTTTGTCCCGCAAATGCAGTATTGATAACCTTATTGATATCAGAAATTGATAAATTATATTGTGCAATCATAGGTCGGTTGTATTCGATTATTACTTGTGGCATCCCAGTAACGGGTTCAACAAAAAGGTTTTCGGCACCCTCAACTTTAGTTACAATTTTTCCTAATTTATCTGCATAAACTGCCAAAGTATCCAGATTTTCGCCAAAAATTTTGCAAACTACATCTTGTCGCGCACCCGTCATTAATTCGTTAAAACGCATTTGAACTGGATATTGAAAACCTGCTGTTATTCCAGGAACATCTTTTAGGGCAACCGACATTTTTTTGGACAATTCATCAAAAGTTTTTGCCGATATCCATTCGGATTTGTCTTTGAGAATCACCATCATATCTGCGGCATCCATTGGCATTGGGTCAGTTGGTACTTCACCGCTTCCTATTTTTGTAACTACTTTTATGACTTCGGGAAATTGCGTTTTGAGAATATGTGCGGCTTTTTGTGTGAACTCTACCGTAGTTTTTAAATTACTTCCAGTTAAAACCCGAGTATCCACTGCAAAATCGCCTTCTTCGAGTGCTGGAATAAATTCGCCACCCAAAAAAGAAAGTGTAACGATTGAAATTACAAATAAAACCAAAACGGAAATAATAATTTGTTTAGGTTTATGCAAAGCCAAAATCAATTTTTTTTGATAAAATAAAGTGATTTTATCTATAATTTTATCTGAAATATTCTTGTTATGTTTCACTTTTTTGCTCAAAAAGAAAGCACTCATCATCGGAATATAAGTCAAAGACAAAATAAA
>JAYUFL010000060.1:0-5765 GCA_043738745.1 Bacteroidota bacterium | reverse complement strand
CCTGCAGTATCAATAAGTTTAGATTTACCTGTGTAAAAAGGGTGAGAAGTTCTAGAAATCTCCATTTTTACAACTGGATATTCAACACCTTCGTGTATGATTGTTTCTCTTGTATCGGCAGTAGATTTAGTGATAAAAACATCTTCGTTCGACATGTCTTTAAATGCAACTAATCTGTAATTTTCTGGGTGAATTCCTTTTTTCATGGTAAAATTTTATTTTTCTGTGATAATTATAATTTGTTTTGATGCTTTCGTTTTTCAAAAAGGTATCAACTCGTTATAATTTTTTATTTATTATTTTGAGATTGCAAATTTACAATTATTTTTCAATATCCAACTATTTGATTGCTTTTTTCTTTAATAAATTTAATTGCTGTATAAATTGGGAATTGTTATATTTGTAGATTAATTTAAACAAAAACAAAAATGAATGAAATTATAAAAAAGAACGGAATTACTTTTGGGATTATATCAGGTGTTGTTTCCATTTTATTGACAACCATGATTTATGTTATTGATATAAATTTATTTGTATCGTGGTGGGTTGGTTTATTAGGAATTGCATTTTCGATAGTTCTTGCTTGCATTTTATTATCTAAAACAAAAAAAGAATTGAACGGAATTTATAATTTTAAAGAGGCTTTCACGACCTATTTTATAATGGCTTTGATTGGAATTTTAATTTCTACAGCATTTAGTATCATTTTATTTAATTTTATTGATCCGTCTTTAAAGGAAACAATAAAAGAGTTAACCCTAAAAAGTGTCTCTGCAATGATGCAAAAATTTGGAGGAAAAACCGCTGACATTAACAAAGCATTAAAACAAATTCAAGAAACCGACCAATTTTCTGTAGTACAACAACTAAAAGGAGTTTTGACGAGTATTGTTGTTTCTTCTATTTTTGGACTAATTCTTGCAGCATTTTTCAAAACACCAAATAGACAAGAAATTTAGTGAACATTTCTATCATTATTCCATTACTCAACGAACAAGAATCGTTGCCCGAATTGCATTCATGGATTGTAAAAGTCATGAATGAAAATAAGTATTCCTACGAAGTGATATTTATAGACGATGGAAGCACCGATACATCTTGGGAAATTATTGAACAATTATCTACAGAAAATCAATCTATAAAAGGACTGCGTTTTCAACGAAATTTCGGGAAATCACAAGCCTTGCATGCCGGTTTTGCAAAGGCACAAGGCGATGTAATTATTACTATGGATGCCGATTTGCAAGATTCTCCAGACGAAATTCCGGGTTTGTACAACATGATTGTTAATGAGGATTTCGACTTGGTTTCTGGTTGGAAAAAGAAAAGATACGACTCGGTTTTTACAAAAAATCTACCATCGAAACTATTCAATTGGGCAGCCAGAAAAACATCGGGAGTTACACTAAATGATTTTAATTGTGGATTAAAAGCCTATAAAAATATAGTAATCAAGAATATAGAAGTTTCTGGCGAAATGCACCGATATATTCCAGTTTTGGCAAAAAATGCAGGATTTTCTAAAATTGGCGAAAAAGTCGTCATTCATCAAGCCCGAAAATATGGCGAAACCAAATTTGGAATGAACCGTTTTCTCAACGGATTTCTAGATTTAATAACAATTTGGTTTCTATCCAGATTTGGAAAAAGACCCATGCATTTGTTTGGAGCATTAGGATCGCTAATGTTTATTATTGGATTTATTTCCGCTGGATTTATTGGTTTCATGAAACTTTACAAACTTTATGATGACTTACCTTATGATTTGGTAACAAATAATCCGTGGTTTTATATTGCATTAACAACAATGATTATTGGAACACAATTGTTTTTAGCAGGATTTCTCGGCGAAATTATCTTGAGAACAAAAAACAATGAGGAAAGATATAAAATTTCCGATTTTTTGAATTTATAAACAACTGATTTTCATTTGAGTTTACTAAACTTAATTTGATAAAAAAAATAAAAATGTACATAGCACCAAACATTCTAAACGCAGTAAACGAATGGCTCACACCAACATTCGATCAAGAAACGCAAGAAGAAGTCAAAAAATTAATGACTTCGTCGCAAACCAATCTCAACGAGAGTTTTTATAAAAACCTTGAATTTGGGACTGGTGGCATGCGAGGGATTATGGGCGTTGGCACCAACAGAATCAATAAATATACTCTTGGCAAAAACACGCAAGGCATTGCTAATTACATGCACCAAGTTTTTCCGAATCGTGATTTGAAAGTTGCAATTGCTTATGATTGCCGTCACAACAGCAATACTTTGGCGAAAACGGTTGCCGATGTTTTTTCTGCAAATGGCATTCAGGTTTATTTATTTTCGGATATGCGACCAACTCCAGAATTGAGTTTTGCCTTGAAACACCTGAAATGTCAAGCAGGAATTGTCTTGACAGCCAGTCACAATCCGCCTGAATACAACGGTTACAAGGTTTATTGGGAAGACGGTGGACAACTTGTTCCGCCAGAAGACGCAGCAATCATCAATGTTATTGAAAATTTAAAATATGAGGAAATTAAGTTTACACCAAACGAAAATCTAATACATTATATAGATAGCGAAATTGACGATGAGTTCATAAAATCGTCTATCGAAAATGCAAGTTTCAATACGCCACAAGATGCAAAAGACAATTTGAATATTGTTTTCACTTCGTTGCACGGAACATCAATAAAATCTATTCCTGCAACTTTGGAGAAAGCAGGTTATAAAAACGTGAATATTGTTCCTGAACAAGCCGAACCAAATGGCGATTTTCCTACTGTAAAATCTCCAAATCCAGAAGAACCAGAAGCGTTGACAATGGCATTGGCTTTAGCAGATAAATTAAATGCCGATATTGTAGTAGGAACCGATCCTGATTGTGACCGATTGGGCGTTGCAGTTCGTGACAATAATGGGAAAATGATATTGATGAATGGCAATCAAACCATGGTGGTAATGACTGCTTTTTTATTGGAACAATGGAAAAAAGCGGGTAAAATTAATGGTAAACAATTTGTTGGTTCAACTATAGTTTCTACACCAATGATGATGGAATTGGCAACTGCCTATAGTGTAGAATGTAAAGTCGGTTTAACGGGATTCAAATGGATTGCAAAATTCATAAAAGATTTTCCGAATCAGGAATTTATTGGTGGTGGCGAAGAAAGTTTTGGTTTTATGGTTGGCGATGCGGTTCGCGATAAAGATGCTGTTGCAGCCACATTATTAATATGTGAAGTGGCCGCTCAAGCCAAAGCAAATGGGAGTTCGGTTTACAAGGAATTGCATAAATTATACATAAAATACGGTTTCTACAAAGAACATCTGGTATCTTTAACCAAAAAAGGAATCGATGGTTTAGCAGAAATTAATCAAATGATGGTTGACATGCGCACCAATCCTTTGAAAGAAATTAATGGCGAACGAGTGGTAATGATGGAAGATTACAAATCATCGATTGCGTTGAATCTTTTTACAAATGAACAAGAAATAATGAATATTCCAAAATCTGATGTTTTGATTTATTACACCGAAGATGGTTCTAAAATAGCAGCAAGACCAAGCGGAACCGAACCAAAAATAAAGTTTTATGTGAGTGTGAATACTAAAATTAATTCGGTTGATGAAATTCAAAAAGCAGAGTTATTTTTGGATAATAAAATAAAAAATATTCTTAAAGATTTAAAAATAAATTAATGGAAAACATCAAAAAAATTATTCCTTTCGTATTACCGTATAAACGATTTGCAATTTGGAATATTTTCTACAATATATTGTATGCCTTGTTCAGTACACTTTCGTTCGTGGCTTTAATGCCAATGATGCAAGTACTTTTTGAAAGTACTAAAAAAGTAAATAAAGAACCCGTTTGGACAAATATCTGGAATATTACTTCCTATGGAAAACAATATTTATATTACAATATTACACTTTTAGACAAAACAAATGCACTGATTTTAGTAATTATTTTAATAATTTTTACGTTTTTATTCAAAAACATTTTCAACTATTTAGCATCCTATAACATGATGCATTTGCAGAATAATGTTTTGAAAGATATGCGAATTAAACTTTTTCAAAAAATCATTTCACTACCAATTGGTTTTTATTCAGAACAACGAAAAGGAGACGTAATGTCAAGAATGCTGGGCGATGTTGGTCAATTTCAGAATACTTTTTTTGTGGTTTTAGAACTAATCGTTAGAGAACCTTTGACCATTTTGTTTACCATAATTACAATGTTTAGTATTAGTGTAAAATTGACCTTGTTTGTGTTTGTTTTTATTCCTGTTTCGGGATTCATTATTTCTAGATTGGGAAAAAACTTAAAAACAAAATCTAATAAAGCACAGGCAGAATCGGGCTATTTCGTTTCAATTCTTGAAGAAACTTTGGGTGGAATGAAAGTTGTAAAAAGTTATAATGCAGAGAAAAATTTTACTCAAAAATTTACAGATTCTATCATGCGAATGGTTAAATTATCTAATAGTATTGGAAATAAAAATAATTTGGCTTCGCCTTTAAGCGAATTTTTAGGAATTGTTACAATTGCAATACTTTTGTGGTATGGCGGAAAAATGGTTTTAATCGATCATACTCTACAAGGTGCCGTTTTTATTGTATATATGGCATTGGCATACAATATCTTAACGCCTGCGAAAGCAATTTCCAAAGCAGCCTATTCTGTAAAAATGGGAATGGCATCTGCCGAAAGAGTTTTGTCGATTTTAGAACACGAAAACCCAATAACAAGTAAAATTGATGCCGTTAAAAAAGATACCTTTAACGATGTTATTAGTCTAAAAAATATCAATTTTAGATACGAAGAAGAAAATGTCCTAAAAGATTTTTCATTAAATGTTAAAAAAGGGCAAACCGTTGCACTTGTTGGACAATCTGGTTCTGGTAAAAGTACTATCGCCAATCTTTTGACTCGTTTTTATGATGTTAACGAAGGTTCGATTGCCATTGATGGAATTGACGTTAAAGATATGAAACTCGATTCACTTCGAGGTTTAATGGGATTAGTTACTCAAGACTCTATTTTGTTTAATGATTCTATCAAAAACAATATTCTAATCGGGAAAGAAAACGCAACCGATGACGAGGTTATTGAAGCCTTGAAAATTGCAAATGCTTTTGAGTTCGTAAACGATTTACCAAATGGAATTTATACCAGTATTGGAGATGCAGGAAATAAACTTTCGGGCGGACAAAAACAACGGTTGTCGATTGCAAGAGCGGTTTTGAAAAATCCTCCAATTATGATTTTAGACGAAGCCACATCGGCATTGGATACCGAAAGCGAAAAATTTGTGCAAGTTGCATTAGAAAACATGATGCAAAACCGAACTTCGATTGTAATTGCCCATCGATTATCGACCATTCAAAAAGCGGATTTGATTGTCGTGATGCAAAAAGGAAAAATTGTAGAACAAGGCAAACATGACCAACTTATTGCCATGAACGGCACTTATAACAAGTTGGTTACAATGCAAAGTTTTGAGTAAAAAAATTTATGAGTTTAAAAGGTTTAGGTCACATTTAAAAAAACTAAACCTTTTAAACCCATAGACTTTCTAAATCTTCAAAAAAAATATAGTGTACCTCAACAATCCAAACATAAAACTTCCTGAAAATCCAGATACCATTGTTTGGAAATACTTGGACTTGTCTAAATTTTTAGATTTACTAATGTCCCAAAAATTGTTCATGTCTCGATCTGACAAATTTGAAGATCAATACGAAGGAACTTTTAGCGAACC
>JAYUFL010000059.1:0-2069 GCA_043738745.1 Bacteroidota bacterium | reverse complement strand
AACTTTAAAGTTGGTTTTGTACTTGGAAGTTCGGTCTTTAATTTATACATTTGGCTAACCAACTCCCCAACTGACGCCAAGCCACGAGACGTTAACTGCTATTTTAAAAAAAAATAGAATATGATATCATTTCAAGATAATTTTAAAGAAATAAAACTTTCAAAAGATAAATACAGAATTTCAAATCTATTAAATGAATTGCACATAATAGAACCTGATGAATTTTATATTGCGAATTTGATTGATTTGACAAATAAGGTGTTTGAAATAAAAACATCTGCAATAAGTTTATTATCAAATTTCAATAATAAAGTACTTGAGGACTTTTTCATCACAAAAATTGAAATTGAACAGGATAAATTTATTATTTCACTATATGTTAGATGTTTAAAACTTAATGGAACTGAAAAATCTATTGACTTTTTGATAGAATTTTACAAAAAAACAAAAAGTATTGATGTGAAATCAGAGATAATTCATACTTTAAGTTCACTTTACATTAGAAACAATTTAACAACAGAAAATACAAAAAAACTACATAAATTAATAGGGAATAACTATCCGTTTTTTCAAGGTTATTGGTCTGATCTAAAAAAAACAAAAAAATCTTCTAGCATAAATTGGAAAATCGATGGTTTAGGGCAACTAAGATTGAATAATCTAAATCTTTTATATGAGTATTCAAGTGAAATTGATTTACATATTCAAATCGAGAAAATGAACGTAAATTTCATAAGATATATAACAGTTACAGCGATTTATAAAAATCAAAAAAAGGGATTTTCTAAATATTTTACAACAACAGAATTTTATCAATCAGAAAGTAAATTATTTGATACTTTATTTGATAAGACTAAACAAATGCGACCTGATATTTATAAGGACAAAATAATTCAACTTATTGAAAAAGAATTAATTCCAAATCTCGTCAATAAAATTGAGTTATGGAACTCTTTGGAAATAATGAATTATAAAGAATTTGAAATTAACCAAACATCAATTTTCAATATTCTTTATGGAAATAATTTAGATTGGATTATTGCGCATCAATTAACGAACACTATTCATAGGTTTGAGAACAATAATGATAAAGATAAATTTATTAATTTTGTATTAGAAAAGTGGAAAAGTTGTAATAAGGAAACATTTCAAGTATTAAATTATCTTGAAAAACAAAAAAACAGCAGTTAACAGCGGTTTGGCGCAATTGGGGTTTTAGGCAAACTTTAAAGTTGGTTTTGTACTTGCAAGTTCGGTCTTTAATTTATACATTTGGCTTACCAAATCCCCAACTGACGCCAAGCCACGGGACGTTAACTGTTATTTTTCAGAAAAATGAAACCGAAAAAAAAACTTAAATTTTCTTTAAAAGTTACCTAAATTCGGTAACTTTACAAAAAAATAAAAGTTATGGGACGAAATACATCAGTTTCTTTAGGTAATTATTTTGAGAGTTTTGTTGACAACAGAGTTTCAGAAGGTAGATTCAAAAATGCAAGTGAAGTGATTCGTGCAGGTTTAAGATTATTAGAAAATGAAGAAAATAAAGTAATTATTCTAAAGAACGCAATTAAAGAAGGAATCGAAAGTGGAATCGCTGAAAATTTCAATCCAAAAAAACATCTTGAATTTTTAAAAGCGGAAAAAAGAAATGTGTAAATATTATTTATCCAATAAAGCCGTAGATGATTTATCTAAAATTTGGGATTATACTTATGAAGTTTGGTCTGAAAATCAAGCCGACAAATATTATTACGAATTGCTTGAAGATTGCCAAAAATTATCCGAAAATCAGAATTTAGGAAAGAATTATAGAGAAATCGATTTAGAAATTTGCGGTTATAAATCAGGACAACACATAATATTTTACAGAACACTGAACGAAACCGAAATTGAAATCGTTCGTTTTTTACATTCGAGAATGGATTTGAAAAATAGAATTGAAGAATAAAACAACAGTTAATAGCGGTTTGGCGCAATTGGGGTTTTAGGCAAACTTTAAAGTTGGTTTTGTACTTGCAAGTTCGGTCTTTAATTTATACATTTGGCTAACCAAATCCCCAACTGAC
>JAYUFL010000058.1:0-2085 GCA_043738745.1 Bacteroidota bacterium | reverse complement strand
AAATTAAGCCATAAACTTATAAAATCGTGAACCAACCAAAGCAGTTTTAAAAACATAAATTTTAGTTTACGAATTTGATTAAAAATAATGAAATTTTAGTAGAAATATATAATTTCTATTAAAACATACTCTTTGGACTTGACTTAAATAAATACTATATTTCGTCGAAAGTAGTACCTTGGTTCATGTCGCCAGTTTTAAAACCTTTGGTAAACCAATACATTCTTTTTTCTGACGATCCATGTGTGAACGAATCTGGCACAACTTGACCTTGCATTTTACTCTGAATGGCATCATCACCAACTGCATTTGCAGCACTTAATGCTTCCTCTATATCGCCAGGCTCCAACATATGATTAGTTTTTTCGCTATAATTTGTCCAAACTCCAGCATAAAAATCGGCTTGTAGTTCGAGTGCTACTGACAATTTATTGGCCTCTGCTTCGGATTTTCCTTCTTGTGCTTGGCGCATTTTATCTGATGTTCCGAGCAGATTTTGAATATGATGCCCATACTCGTGAGCGATTACATATGCAACAGCAAAATCACCACCTTCGGAACCAAATTTAGTACGTAGTTCTTCGAAAAATGCCATATCTAAATATATTTTTCTATCGCCAGGGCAGTAAAAAGGTCCTGATGCCGAACTTGCGCTTCCGCAGGCAGTTTCTACTTGGTCTCGAAACATAACTAATTTGGGTGCTTCGAATTGCATGTTTTGCTCTTGAAATATTTTTGCCCAAACTTCTTCAAGATGTACTACAATACTACTTACATTTTTGCCTTCAATAACATCTTTTTCAGTAAGCGGTGCAGATGTTTGAGTTTGCTCTGTTTGTTGTCCTTGGGTTTGTTGTAAAATATTTCCAACAGCTTGGCCTGTTTGTCCGCCAAATACTTGGAGTAATAGAATTACAATTCCAATAATTCCTCCACCCGCAATTGCTTTTCCCCCGCCAGACATTCCTCTGCGGTCTTCTATATTTTCACTTTGTCTGTCATCATTCCATTTCATGATTTTATATTTTAATTTAATGCAAATTAAGTATTTTTTTGCAAATTATTTGTTAATCCACTTAAAAATTATTTTTTCTAAAACTTCTTTTAATATTGGTTTAGATACGTAGTCGTCCATTCCCATTTCAATACATTTCTCTTTTTCGCCAATCGCAATTCCAGCCGTTAGAGCAATGATTGGAATTTGCATTCCATTGTTTAGTTTTCTTATTTCTTGAGTGGCTTCATAGCCGTTCATTTCGGGCATTTGAATGTCCATTAGAACTAAATCTGGTTTTATAATTTCAAAACTTTCTACGGCGAGTTTTCCATTGCTGACTTCAAAAATAGAACAATTCGGAATAATTTGCTTTACTAGAGTTTTAGCCAAAAGCATGTTAATTTTATTATCTTCGGCGATTAGGATTTTATAATTTTCTTGACCATAATTATGAATCAAAGCGTTATTTGGTTTAATTTTTCTTCTTTCGAGATTATTTTCTAATTGTATAGTTGTATACGATGTTTTAAGATTTAAATCAAAATAGAATTCACTTCCTTTTTTATAAGTGCTATTAAGTTGCAATTTGCTATTCATCAACCCGAGTAGTTGATTGCATATTGAAAGTCCTAGTCCTGTTCCTCCAAATTTTCGAGTTGTTGAATTATCTTCTTGCGAAAAAGCATCGAAAATATGTTCTTGGTTTATTTTTTTAATTCCAATTCCAGTATCTTTTACCGAGAAACGAATTATATTTTCTGATTTTTTACTGTTTTGTACTACTCGAATCGAAAGTTCGACTTTTCCTACTTCGGTAAATTTCACGGCATTGCTCAAAAGATTGATGATAATTTGCTTGATTCGTAATTCGTCAATCCAAATAAAATTTGGAGTATTTTTATCGATGTCTAAAAACAAATCAATTTCTTTTTGCTCGGATTGATAGTGGATTAAATCGATTATTTGGTTTGTAAGTTCCTGAATATCTTTTTTTTCTATATTTAATTCTAGTTTTCCCGCCTCAATTTTAGAAAAATCCAACACATCGTTTATAATTTCCATCAATGAATTTGCAGATTGATTTATGG
>JAYUFL010000057.1:0-2113 GCA_043738745.1 Bacteroidota bacterium | reverse complement strand
AATGAAATTCAAAAGATAGGTTTTGGATAGTCATTGAATAATCTAAAACCTACCTTTTTATCTATTTTATTCCCAGCAACAAATTATACCACCCATAATTGCAAGAGTTATGACCCAGTAACCACCTGTTATAAGCACATATTTAAAACTACGTTGTTCCCAAAGTGCCCCAGAACCTAGTATAGGCAACGCAAAAAATAATCCTGCCAAAACTCCATGAAGAGCACCATGTTTGAAAGTTCTATAGGTATGTCCATAAGCTTTCATATAGTTATCTAAAATAGATGGATCTACATTTTTAATATTCATTGTCGCAGACATGGCACCAGTTTGGTGAATGACTATAAATTGTAAGAAAAACGAAATCAAAATTGAGTAAACAATTGCAGAACCAAACAAAAGAAACATGTTAGGTTTTCTCATATCATCCTGTGTTTTACCAATTTCTTTCATCCATGTGTTTCCAAAGACTTTTGGATTATACCAAATAAAACCAACAAAAATCGAACTGATTGCTGCTGCGAGTATTGCATAAAAATTCATTTCCATAGTATTAAAATTTAAGATTTGTTTAATCAAATATAATGATTTATTGTTGTTAGATTGAAATTTTTAAAATATTTATTTAAAAACCTCAAATTCAATTAATTATTAAATAAATAAAACATTTTGTAAAAATAAGTTGCTAATGTCGATATTCGTTGTATCTTTGTACACGAAACATCGCGGGATAGAGCAGTAGGCAGCTCGTCGGGCTCATAACCCGAAGGTCACAGGTTCGAGTCCTGTTCCCGCTACTAAAAATCCTTAAATCCCAATAAAACAGGAACTTTAAGGGTTTTCTTTTAAAAATCACTGTCATATTACTGTCAAACGTATTTTAATTATGGCTCAAAAAATAATTCTTTTTGAGCCATAAAAAAAATGTAACAAAATCAAAATCAAGTTTCTCCGCAATAGTAATTATTTTGTAACATAAAAGTCTACTGTTTTAACTTTGAAAAACCGTTGAACTATTATATTCAAAGATTTCTAGTTTCATGTCTTCTTTAGATATTAGTTTATTACTATAAATCAATTCTATTTTTAATGATTTAAAGAAACTTTCCACCACTGCATTATCCCAGCAATTGACTTCTAGGCTCATACTTCTAGTTATTTTTTTATATGAGTTTACCACATTTGCGAATTTATTGTTTGCGTATTGTACTCCTTCTATCGGAATGAAAAATGAGTTCTTGTTCTACAGTTCTATTTCGAGTTGCCATGCGCCAAGCAGATAATATGGTATTTTCTGTACTCATTGTATCGTTTAAACTCCAGCCAATTACTTTTCTGTCATATAAATCAATAACCGTAGTGAAACATAAAAATCCCTCTTTGGTATGAATATAGGTGATGTCTGATACCTTACTTTTGATGGGGTTTTTGGATTAAATTCTCTATTTAAAACATTTTCTACTGTCAAATAATTATGTGTTGAGTCGGTTGTCACTTTAAATTTCTTACTTAATTTATTTCTAAGCCTCATTTGTTTGATATATTTTGCTACTGTTACTCTTTATATTTGATATCCTAACTGTGTAATTCAAACCCTATTCTCTTAATTATGTAATCAATTAAAAATAAGAAACAATTATGCAAAATCTTTTAAAGGTTATAAAACAAGAATTTTAGCCAAAATAACAGCATTAACTTTGATACAATATATCAATAAGTTTATATCTGATAAACCAATAAATAATATAAAAATCAAATAATTTAATTACAACAAATGGTTAAAACTAATTAATTGTAAGAGAGTATATTGCATTTGGACTTAATAAAATTACTTTTAAACGATTTTATATAAATAAAAGCAGAATAATTTTGTTAAATCATTTTTTTCTTTTTTTATTTGCACGCCAATTATAATCGAAAAATTAAAATGTACACAAATTTAAATTGAAATGTACATTTTTTTGACAAATATAGCAAAAGGCATCACATAATCGTGATGCCTTTTTAAATACTCTTTAACCAACGTTTAAATTAAATTTAACCACATCACCATCGAGCAATGCTTTTGTACTGTCAATATTGTTCTCATAAATATGAACATTACCCAAAAATA
>JAYUFL010000056.1:0-5930 GCA_043738745.1 Bacteroidota bacterium | reverse complement strand
GGCGAACTTTAAAGTTGGTTTTGTGTTTGGAAGTTGGTTTTTTATTCGATACATTTGGCTAACCAAACCCCCAACTGACGCCAAGCCACGAGACGTTGGCAAATATTTAACCCAAACGCTAATACAAAATTTTAGGCTACTTTGATAGACCAAAATAAAAGATATATAGCGGATTGTAAAATCTAAAGTTAAAAAATGTCAACGGGTCGGAACAAAACTAACTATATAAAATAGTACCTAAAGTTTTCGTCCTTAACGGCATATTTTGCAAGGGGAATAAAATTTAAAGTGAAAACATTTATAATATCAACAATGATTATGATAGGATTTTCAATTAATTGCTATTCAAGACAAGTAATTGGTTTTTTTGATGTAGGAAATCCCGAACAAGGGCTACAAGGTTGGGGATTAGATCCTGATAATCCAAATGCAAATATTCGTATAGATTTTTATGCAAATGCACCAGCAGGCTCTTCTGGTAGCGTTTTAATTGGAAGTACAATTGCTAATTTAAGCAGACCAGATGTTAATTCTGCAACAGGTTATTCAGGCAATCACGGCTTTTTTTGGAATTTACCAGTTACTTTTACAACACCTTGCCGTTTAATGATTTATGCTTATGGTATAGACTTAAATGGAGAAGTAAATCCAAATTTGACTAATTCTCCAAGACTTATGCCTATTTTGGTTAAACAAATTTCAAATACTGCAGGTGGTTACCCAATTACAATAAAAGCGAGTTCTCAATGGGCTGGTGCAATATATTCGTTGAATTGGAAGGGAAAGGAATTTATAAATTCCGAAGATCACGGAAGGTTATTACAATCAGCTTCAAGTTTTTATGATGCTATTGGCTCATGGTCAGCAGAATGTTACAATCCGACTGAAGCAGGCTCAGATAATAATGGAAATTCTACTTGTACAGATAGTAGATTACTCGAATTCAATAACATTAATGGTCAATTGTATTCAAAAACTCAAATGGCATATTATGGTCAACCAGGCAGTAGTTCTCCAGGATGCACTACTGTATTAAATACTGCGGTTACATCTTTCCATATTTTTGAAAAAAAGGTTCAAATCGGTTTACCAAATATACCACTTGCAATAAAATACGAAGTCAAATTTAAAATCCCTCAAAATGAAACTCATCTAGGAATGGGACAGTTTGAAGCATTAACAGGTTATTTAAAAAGTGAGTTTAATACTTATTTTCAATATAACCAATATTCGCAAACTCTTACACAGACAAATAATCTTGCAGATGGTGAATATAATAAACCAATTGTTATTTCAACTTCTGATGGACAATATGCAATGGGTATATATTCTCCTGAAATACCTAAAAATCAAATATGGGGTCAAGGATATGGGCAATTTCAATTCGGGAGTACTTCAAAATGGAATTTTGTTAGGCGAATTTTAAATATTCAACCTAATAACTACATATACTTTTAATTCTTATATTTGCATCGGCACATTAGAAAATGTGAGATATACATTATCACAGTTAATAGCAACTTATCCTAATTAATAAATAAAATAAAACAATATGAATTTACCATGGGTGGAATCACCATTTTTTAAAGAAATCTTAAATAATAAAAATTTAAGTGTAGAACATAAAAATATAGCAATCGATTACAATGAGAATGGTTTTGTAGTCATTCCAAAATTATTTTCTGAAAACATAATCGACGAAATAAGATTAGATATGGACAATAAAGGATATAATCCTAAATTCAAAATGACTAATCAAAGAGATAATGTTAGAATTCAAGATTTTTGGAAACACTCAGAAAGTGTTAAGAATATTTCTTGTGATAATAAAATTTTGGAAATTTTAGAAATGTTATATGATAGAGAACCTATACCTTTTCAAACACTAAACTTTAGAGTTGGAACTCAACAAAGAGCACATTCTGATACAATTCATTTTAGTTCTATACCAGCAAAATTTATGTGTGGTGTTTGGGTAGCATTAGAAGATATAACCCCTGAGAATGGGGCCGTTTTTTATCACCCAAAATCACAAAATTTACCGGAATATAATTTTTCACATTTTAAATCCGAACCGACCGATACCTCGTATGAAGATTATGTAGGATATGAAGATTTTATTGAGAAAATTATTGAAGTATCGAATTTTGAAAAAAAACCTTTTTATGCAAAAAAAGGTGATGTTTTAATTTGGTCTTCAAATATTATTCATGGAGGATCAAAAGTTTTAAATCAAAATTCTACCCGATATTCACAAGTAACACATTATTACTTTAAAGATTGTATTTATTATACACCGATGTTATCAAATATGGTAACAAATGAACTTTTTTTAAGAAATGATATTACTGATATAAAGACTGGAAAAAAAATAGATCAATCATTTAATGGTAATATTTTAAAACATTTAGAAACAAAAAAAAGCTTGTATATTTTAAATAATAGGTTAAAAAAATTGCCTAAAATATTAAGAAAAATCGGATTTAGAATATAAACATCTGCCAACAGCGGTTTGGCGCAATTGGGGTTTTAGGCAAACTCATAGGTTGGTTTTGTACTTGGAAGTTCGGTCTTTAATTTATACATTTGGCTTTCCAAATCCCCAACTGACGCCAAGCCACGAGACGTTGCAAGAAACCTTAACCGAAAAATAACGAATAAAAAAAGATAATAGAGTCAACATAAATAGAATAAATAAACCAAATAAAAATGAAAAAAGTAACGCTTATTATTGCAATTATTTTAGGAATTAACAATTCTTATTCACAAGTTACAGATTTAGAAATTGTAACAAAACAGAACGACACTTTAAAAAATGTTGAATTGAAAATGAATTTTTTCTCAAAAGTCGAATTAAACTATAAAATGCAAGAAAAATTAGTTATAAGTGATAAAGATGGAAATAAAAAAGAATTACTTCCATCAGAAGTAAATTCATTTAGTTTTAAATATGAAGACAAAAATTATAATTATGAAAGTTTGGAAAGCAAATTTTTCGCTCAACCATTATATAAAAACAAACTGAAATTATTTCGTTTCATAAAATCTGGTTACACATCAATAAATTTCTATATTATTGTAAGACCTAATAGTGGCAAAATTTCATATATGGAAGCAATGGGATTAAGCAGACTCATATCTAAAAAAGTAATTAATCGTGAAATTACAGATTGTCCGATTACAATAAATAAAGTTGAGAGTAAAGAATTGAAAATTAATGGCGAAGAAGGTGTTATAGAATTGATAAAAGATTATGAAACAAACTGTTATTCAAATTAAAGCCATAAAATTATTTTAAGACTTAAAAAAGGCTTCTTGCAACAGCGGTTTGGCGCAATTGGGGTTTTAGGCAAACTTTAAAGTTGGTTTTGTACTTGGAAGTTCGGTCTTAAATCGATACATTTGGCTAACCAAATCCCCAACTGACGCCAAGCCACGAGACGTTGTGCGTCAGTTTCGAGCGACAGAAAACCGAAAAGAAAACATAAAATAAAAATGATTTTGAAAAAACCAGTTTTATCGACTTTTAAAATTTTAATGGAAAAGACTTTTAATTCCGATATTGACGAAAGTTGGATAAATTGGGCAATGGAAATGATGGAAGAAGGTTTTGAAAATGAAAACTTATTTATTTTAGGAGGAATATCAAAACCTTATAACCAATTTGAATTGCAAGAATTGACTACAAAAGTTTTAAAAGAACTAAATCTTGAATATTCAAACCAAAATTTAGTAATCAAAAATTATGTTTATTACTTAATCTCAAACTCGATTTACAAAACAGAAACCTATTCAGAAACATTACGAGAATTGAAAAATATTTGTATTGATTTAAATTTGGAACATAATTATATGAATTTCTATCTTCTGTATTTTGCAAAAGACGATTTATTAGAACAAGAATATCAACATTATTGGAACGATGCAAACCGAGAAAATATTGATGAGATAATTACCGAAAACTTTAAAAATTGGAAAACGTTATATGAAACTGTACAAAATTAAACAAAATGATAAATATATTTAGCGGAACTTACAGCGAAACGATGAATATCAGAAATTTATTGGAAAATATAAATATCGAAGTATTTACTCAAAACGAAAATATGGGAACTATTCAACCTTGGACAATAACTTCTGGAGGATTTAATCCTGTAATTCTGAAAGTTAAAAACGAAGATTTTGATAAAGCAAAAAAAATAATTGAAGATTACGAAAATGGAAATCTAAATATTGAAGAAACTGAAAATAAATAAAAAACCGAACGCACAACAGTGGTTTGGCGCAATTGGGGTTTTAGGCAAACTTTAAAGTTGGTTTTGTACTTGGAAGTTCGGTCTTAAACCGATACATTTGGCTAACCAAATCCCCAACTGACGCCAAGCCACGAGACGTTAACTGCTAGCTTACCTCAAAATTATGCTAAAAATGAAATATGAAAATTGAAAGACAATTTAACGAACTGAATTTTGAAGAATATAAATTCTTCATAGATAATCATAAAATATATTCTGATTTTAATACGTTGGGACTTTATCGATCAATTTCTGAAAATGCTCATATAAATACCGAAGAGAAAATACTTATTCGTGATTACGCAAATCAAATTTTTCAGAAAACATTTGATTTTCTTCAAGTCAAAGATCCGTGGACATATTTGAAAGTGCAAACTATTGGAATGGAATTAACAAATGGAGATAAAGAAGAGTTATGGAGAAAAATACGTGAAAATCAGTATAAAATACTAAAACAAAAACGAATTAGACATCAAAATTTTGGAGAATATTCAAAACATAATTGTGGATATGAAACTTGTCCAATGAACGGAATTATGATTAAACAAGGCTCTTTTATGGCTGAATACGAAATGTCATTAGGGAATATATGCAAATATGTACAAAAGCAAAAATCTGAAAGAAGAAAGTCAGAAAGGAAAAATGAAAATATAATTATAAACGAACAACTATCTTTAGAATAAAGCCAGCAGTTAACAGCGGTTTGGCGCAATTGGGGTTTTAGGCGAACTTTAAAGTTGGTTTTGTACTTGCAAGTTGGTTTTTAATTCGATACATTTGGCTTACCAAATCCCCAACTGACGCCAAGCCACGAGACGTTGTGGGCTATTTTCGAGCGACAGAAAACCGAAAGAAAAAAAATAAACTGAAATGAAACAAATATTTAGAATTACTTCCATATTATCTTTTTTAATTTTATTTACAAACTGTAATTCTTTTGGACAAAAAACTAAAAATTATTCTGCCAGAATTGATAGTTTAATCAAAACAACAAACGTTCGTCAATTTAATGGAGTAATTTTAATTGCTGAAAATGGAAAAATAAAATATTCTAAAGCATACGGATTTGCAAATTTTGAAAAGAAAACTAGTCTTAATATTGATGATCAATTCGAAATAATGTCGAACAGTAAACAGATTACTGCTGTGTTAATTTTGAAAGAAGTAGAAAAAGGAAAAATTGATTTACAATTGCCAATTAAAAAATATTTGCCCAAATTAACTGAAACTTGGGCAGATTCTGTAACTGTTCATCAATTATTAAATCATACTCACGGAATTGATGAGTTAAACAAGCCATTATTATTTAAACCAGGAACTGATTTTAAATACGGAAATTTATCAAATAGACTTTTAGGAAAAATAATAGAGTTTTCATCGAAAAGAACTTATTCAGAAATGGCAAATGAACTTTTTAAAAACCTGAAAATGAAAAATACATTTGCATACTCTAAAGAAAAAATACAAAAAGTTGTTTCTGGACACATAAACAAAGAAAATTCATTTAAAGTTGTCAATTCAACACAAATTAATGAAGAAAGTATTCCAGCAGACGGAATAATTACAACTGCAAAAGATTTAACAATTTGGGATCATAATCTTCATAAAGGAAAAATATTAAAACCAGAAACATAT
>JAYUFL010000055.1:0-16428 GCA_043738745.1 Bacteroidota bacterium | reverse complement strand
AGGGGAATCGCTTTCTCCTGTACTTCGGTCGGATTTTCAAATCCTAGATCTAAAATCGCCTTCAGTAACGATTCACTCAATCCTAATTGTTCAAATTTGTTCATATTATATTTTAAATATTTTGCAAAGGTACAACAAGATTTGTTAGTAAACTAATCGATTTTTAAGATTTGATATTTTATTAATAATTGATTTTCAGTATTTTAAGGGTTTCTAGTTTTGCTTACATGTTTCAGGTTGCTGATTTAATACTGAAAATGTAGTTTTATAATTTAGTATGTAAAGTAAAAAATGAAAAGTAAGATTCAGTTTTTATAAACTAAAATTAATTCTAGTAATACGTTTTCTTAAAATCTTGTTTATTCCAATTCTTATTGCTAATTTTAGAAATTGAATAATATAAATATGGTTGAAATTGATTTAGAGAAAGAAAACAAGGCTATCGCACACGAATACAAAGAATTACTTCGAATAAGTTATCAAAAATTAACAACTGATGACAAAAAACTTATTCGCAAAGCCTTTGATGTTGCCGTAGATGCGCACAGCGACCAACGCCGAAAATCTGGCGAAGCCTACATTTTCCATCCTATTGCTGTTGCAAAAATTGTCGCTTCGGAAATTGGTCTTGGAGCCACCGGAATTGCTGCAGCACTAATGCATGATGTTGTTGAAGATACCGATATAACAATTCAAGACATCGAAAAAATGTTTAATCCAAAAGTGGCTCAACTTGTGGAAGGTTTAACGAAAATTTCGCAAGTCAAAAAAGATATGAACATTTCGATGCAAGCCGAGAATTTCAGGAAGATGTTGCTTACGCTGAATGACGATGTACGTGTGATTCTTATTAAACTCGCGGATCGATTGCATAATATGCAAACCATGGATTCCATGCCAGAATATAAGCAAGTAAAAATAGCGTCCGAAACCTTATATATATACGCACCTTTAGCGCATCGTTTAGGATTATATAACATTAAAACTAAACTCGAAGATTTAGGGTTAAAATACACAGAACCCTCAATTTATAATGACATTGTTAGTAAAATAAAAGAAACCAAAGAAGAGCAAGATGCTTACATTAAAGATATTTCTGATGTTTTGAAAACTTCTTTAAATCTTGAAGGAGTAGATTATGTAATTAAAGGTCGACCAAAATCTATTTATTCTATTCGTCGAAAAATGAAAACTCAAAACGTTAGTTTCGACGAAGTCTATGACAAATTTGCGCTCCGAATTGTTTATAAATCGAATCCACACGACGAAAAATTTATTGCCTGGAAAGTATATTCGATTGTAACGGATCATTATCGTCCGAGTCCGAGTCGATTGCGCGACTGGATTTCGTCGCCAAAATCTACGGGTTACGAAGCCTTACACATCACAGTTATGGGTCCAGAAGGGCGATGGGTCGAAATTCAGGTTCGGAGCGAACGCATGGACGAAATTGCCGAAAAAGGTTATGCTGCGCATTATAAATATAAAAACGGTGCCACCGAAGAAAGTGGTTTGGATGTTTGGCTTAATCTTTTAAAAGAAGCATTAGAAAATTCGGAAACTAATGCCGTAGATTTTGTCGAGGATTTTAAAATGAATTTATATAACAAGGAAATTTATATTTTTACACCAAAAGGCGAAATAAAATCATTACCAAAAGGAGCAACTTCGCTAGATTTTGCATTTAGTATTCATTCCGAAATTGGAATTAGAACTCGAGGAACTCGCGTAAACGGAAAACTTGTTCCGTTAAATTATGAACTTAAAAGTGGTGATCAGGTTGAGATAATTACTTCTCAAAATCAAAAACCAACGCTAAACTGGATTGATTATGTAACGACATCTCGAGCAAAAACTAAAATTAGAAATGTACTTAACGAAAATACTAAAAAAATTGCCGAAGACGGAAAAGAAATTCTTACTCGAAAACTCCGACATTTAAAAATTATTTTAAATGAAACTTCGATTAACGAATTAGTTAATTTTTTTAAACTCAAAACCAGTTTAGATTTGTTTTATAGAGTTGGAGTTGGCGCCATCGAAAACCAACAACTCAAAGATTATGCGGCTCAAAAAAGCAATACTTTGATGAATTTTTTTAAGAATAAAATAAAAAGAAATCCATCGACAGCAGTTATTGACATTCATAAACCTATAATTAATTCTAATTTTGACATGCTTGTTTTTGGAAAAGAACAAGACAAACTCGATTATAAATTATCCGCATGCTGTAACCCAATTCCGGGCGATGAAGTTTTTGGATTTGTAACCATTAACGAAGGAATAAAAGTGCATAAAAAAGATTGTCCAAATGCTATAGCCATGCAATCTAACTATGCTTATAGGGTGATGATTGCCAAGTGGATAGATTCCTCGCAACAAGAATTTAAAGCAATTTTGAAGATAATTGGAATGGATACTTTGGGATTAACAAATGAACTTACAAAAGTTATTTCGAACAATATGAACGTAAATATTCAGAGTATTTCGTTGAGTGGCGACGCAGGAATTTTTGAAGGACAAGTAGCAGTAATTGTGCAAAACAATACCATTTTGAAAAAACTTATTGAAAACATCAAAAAAATTGATGGAATCGAAAAGGTAACTCGAATTTATAATAATTAAGTTCCATTATGTAGATTTTAAATTTTTACAACTCTAAACAAAATAAAAAAATTATCTTTGCCAACATGACACTCATTTCCGTAGATAATAGCAAAAATCAAGAAATTGTAAAAAATGTTTTTACCAATTATCTTGAAACAAAAGGGCATCGAAAAACGCCCGAACGATACGCAATTCTTCAAGAAATATATAATTCCGAAGAACATTTTGATATAGAAAATCTCTACATGAAAATGAAAAACAAAAACTATCGTGTGAGCCGTGCGACTCTTTACAACACCATCGAACTTTTAATGGATTGTGCTTTGGTTCGTAAACATCAGTTTGGACAAAATCAGGCACATTACGAAAAATCATATTTCGATAAAAACCACGATCATATAATCATGACCGATTCTGGTGATGTGATAGAGTTTTGTGATCCGAGGATTCAAAATATTAAACAAACTATCGAAGAAATTTTTGATATCGAAATTCATAATCATTCGCTCTATTTTTATGGAACAAAGAAAGTAAAATCTGAAACAGAAATATAATACACAACAACTAACTACAAACAAAATAAAAATGGCAGTCGATTTACTACTCGGATTACAATGGGGCGATGAAGGAAAAGGAAAAATTGTTGATGTTCTAACATCAAAATACGATATTATTGCTCGTTTTCAGGGAGGGCCAAACGCAGGACATACGTTAGAATTTGACGGAATAAAACACGTTTTGAGAACAATTCCTTCGGGAATTTTTCATGATAATAATATTAATGTTATTGGAAACGGAGTTGTCATTGATCCTGTTGTTTTTAAATCTGAAGTTGACGGTTTGGCTAAATTTAATTTAGATTTAAAATCTAAATTGATTATTTCTCGAAAAGCACATCTAATTTTGCCAACACACAGATTACTCGATGCAGCCTCCGAAGCATCGAAAGGAAAAGCCAAAATTGGTTCTACACTCAAAGGAATTGGTCCAACATATATGGACAAAACGGGTCGAAATGGGATTCGAGTTGGTGATATAGAATTAGTAGATTTCAAAGAAAAATACCGTGCATTGGCAAACAAACACGAGGAAATGATTAAATTCTACGATGTTGCCATTCAGTACAACTTACCGGAATTGGAGACCGAATTTTTCGAGGCCATTGAAGACTTAAAAAAATTAGATTTTATAGATTCCGAAGAATATTTACATCAAGCACAAAAATCAGGAAAATCGATTCTTTGCGAAGGGGCTCAAGGTTCGTTACTCGATGTGGATTTTGGAACTTATCCCTATGTAACTTCATCTAATACCACAGCCGCTGGTGCTTGTACAGGTCTGGGAATTGCTCCAAATAAAATTAAAGAAGTTTACGGAATTTTTAAAGCCTACACCACCCGAGTTGGTTCTGGGCCTTTCCCAACCGAAGATTTTGATGAGGCTGGTGATATTATGGCAAAAATTGGTAATGAGTTTGGAAGCGTAACTGGCAGAAAACGACGTTGTGGATGGTTGGATTTAGTGGCGCTGAAATACGCAATTCAAGTAAACGGAGTAACGCAGTTGATGATGATGAAAGGCGATGTTCTTTCGGGATTTGAAACCTTGAAAATTGCAACGTCTTACAACTACAAAGGCTCAAAAATTAGTCATTTACCTTATAATATTGAGGAAGAAAACGTTTCGCCAGTTTATACAGAATTTAAAGGATGGAAAGCGGATTTGACTGGAATGACAACCTACGAACAACTTCCAACAGAATTAAAAAAATATATAGAGTTTATCGAAAACGAAGTTCAAGTTCCTATAAAAATTGTTTCGGTTGGACCCGATAGAAAACAAACCATTTTGAAGTAAATTACTAAAACCCTAAACTTAAAATAATTAATTTGGGATTTTTTATTTCAATTTTGATTTTAAATAATAAAAAAGTTAGACTTTTTTTAGAATATTTATAAAGACACAATTACAACGTTTTTGTTAATAAACTATTGATTTAATTAATAACTAAAATCGGAAATAAGAAACCTAATTTCCGAAATTTGCATTTCAATACTCATAATATGAAAATACATAATTATAGTGCAGGACCTTGTATTTTGCCTCAAGAAGTTTTCGAAAAATCGGCTCAAGCAATTTTAAATTTTAACCATTCTGGACTTTCGATTTTAGAAATTTCACACCGAAGCAAAGATTTTGTTGCCGTTATGGACGAAATTCGAGAATTGGTTTTGGAACTTTTGGATTTAAAAGGGAAAGGCTATCAAGCGCTTTTTCTTCATGGTGGTGCAAGTTTAGAATTTTTGATGGTTCCTTATAATTTGATGAAAACCAACGGAAAAGCAGCTTATCTTGATACAGGAACTTGGGCTGCAGGAGCCATTAAAGAAGCCAAAAATTTTGGAGAAACAGTTGTTGTAGCTTCCTCAAAGCAAGATAATTATACTCATATTCCTAAAGATTTTGAAATTCCTGCTGATGCTAATTATTTTCATTGTACATCAAACAATACTATTTTTGGAACGCAAATGAAATCGTTTCCAGATACTAATGTTCCAATGGTTTGCGACATGAGTTCGGATATTTTTTCTAGAGTTTTAGATTTCTCAAAATTTGATTTGATATATGCTGGCGCACAAAAAAATATGGGTCCTGCAGGTACAACTTTAGTAGTTATAAAAGAAGAAATTTTGGGTAAATCTGGTCGAAATATTCCAAGTATGTTGGATTATGCACAACACATCAAGGCAGAAAGCATGTACAACACGCCTGCCGTTTTCCCAATTTATGCTTCGTTATTAACTTTGCAATGGCTCAAAAATATGGGCGGAATTGCTGCAATCGAAAAAATAAATAATGCAAAAGCCGAATTGCTGTATGCAGAAATCGATAGAAATCCACTATTTAAAGGTGCTTGTGCAGTTGAAGATAGAAGTGTTATGAATGCAACATTTTTATTAAACGACGAAAATCATGCTCCAACTTTTGATAAAATGTGGAAAGATGCTAATATTTCTGGATTAGCAGGACATCGTTCGGTAGGAGGATATCGTGCATCAATGTACAATGCTTTGCCACTTGATAGTGTGAAAATTTTAGTAAATGTTATGAGAAAGTTAGTTGGTAGTAATCATTATCCGTTTGAATATGTCGAGGATAATCCTTAGTTTTTGAATTTAAAAATATTTGAGAAATTAAAATTTTTAGCCCTGATAGAAGGGAAAATCCTTTTAAAAAAATTGATTTTGCTTCAATTTTTTTAAAAGATTTGGAATGATAGCAGGATTTAGCTCCTGAAAAAAAATACAATTATAAAAAATACAATTTTTAATATATGAAAGTATTAGCAAACGACGGAATTTCGAAAAGTGGAATTCTTGCTTTAGAAAAATCTGGTTTTGAGATTATTACAACCAAAGTAGCGCAAGAACAAGTTGCTAATTACATCAATGAAAATAACATTGCTGTACTTTTGGTTCGAAGTGCAACCAAAGCAAAACAAGACCTAATCGATGCTTGTCCAAACCTAAAAATCATAGGTCGAGGTGGCGTTGGAATGGATAATATCGATGTAGAGTATGCTCGTTCAAAAGGAATTCATGTTATAAATACTCCAGCATCTTCATCAGAAAGCGTAGCAGAATTAGTTTTTGCTCATTTATTTTCGGGAGTTCGTTTTTTGCATGATTCTAATAGAAATATGCCTCTAGAAGGCGATTCTAATTTTGATGGATTGAAAAAAGCCTATGCAAATGGAATCGAATTACGTGGAAAAACAATCGGAATTATTGGTTTTGGTCGCATTGGTCAAGCAGTTGCAAAAATGGCATTGGGATTGGGTATGAAAGTCATTGCATCGGATAAATTTGTTGGTAAAGCCGAAGTAAAGGTCGATTTTTATAATGGTCAATTTATCAATGTTGAAATCGAAACAGAGCCAACCGAAGATGTTTTTAAACATTCTGATTTTATAACTTTACATGTGCCAGCGCAAGACGGATATGTAATTGATAAGGAACAAATTGCAATGATGAAAGACGAAGTTGGAATAATTAATTGCTCGCGAGGTGGTGTTATCAATGAAGTTGCCTTAATCGAAGGTTTGGATTCTGGTAAAATTTTATTTGCAGGTTTAGATGTTTTCGAAAATGAGCCTTCGCCAGAAGTTCAAATTTTGATGCATCCCAAAATTTCTTTAACACCTCATATTGGTGCAGCAACACTCGAAGCACAAGACCGAATAGGAACTGAATTAGCAGAGCAAATTGCGAGTTTGTTAAAAGCAGAAAAGGGTTAAAAAATATTTTTATAATTTATTTAATGCGAATTTGTAAATCAAATTCGCATTATTTTTTATATACTATTTTAACGTAATTAATCAAAATTAAATTCTAAATTTACATAACCAAAAAATTATAATTTAACTAAATAAAACAAAATTATGCCAGGATTAATGGATTTATTAAATAGCGATTTAGGAAAGCAAATCGTATCGGGAGTTGCCGGAAAAGTAGGAGTAACCGAAGCCGAAACTTCTTCGATTTTAGCCTCTTTAATGCCAACAATGGTTGGAGCAATGCAAAATAACGCATCAACACCAGATGGACTTTCGGGTTTACTTGGCGCACTAACTGGAGGAAAACACGATGGAGGAATTCTGGACAACTTATCGGGGTTTTTAGGTGGAAATGATCATTCAGACGGAGAAAATATTCTTGGTCATGTACTTGGTGGAAATCAACAGAATGTGCAGAATAACTTGGCGCAATCAACAGGAGTTGGTTCTGACAAAATCGCAATGATTATGAAAATCGCAGGGCCAATACTTATGGGGTATTTGGCTAAGAAAGCAATGTCAGGAGGTTTAACCAACAATCCAGCACAATCCGGAGGTGGTTTAACAGATATTTTGGGTAGTTTATTAGGTGGCGGACAAGCGCAATCTGACCCAACAACTGCAGGTAGCGGTAATATTTTAACTTCTATGTTAGATCAAGACGGAGATGGTCAATTAGGAATTAGTGATGCCATTGCTGCAGCAACAAAACCAGGTGGTATTGGCGGATTACTCGGTGGTCTTTTTGGAAAATAGAAATTCACAAAACCATCCTGAACTAAATTTAGGATGGTTTTTTAACTTTGATAATCATGAAAATAATTGTCATTTTTATATTTAGTCTTTTAAGTTTACAAAGTTGTAAAACCAAAAACAATTTTGTAATTCAGAAATCTACAAAATCATCGAACGTAATTGCTGGAGACACTATAAAAATAACCAACAAGGATTTAGAATATGAAGTAGTTATTGTCGATGCTGGTTTTTCGACTTGGCTCAACTCGAGGTGTTTTCCTAGAGGTTATCATTCTGAATCTTTTTTGGAATTTAAAAATCAAATATACGTTTCGGAATGGAACAATCGAGTTTTACAACCTCAAAAATTTGATTCTAACTTATATGAAATGAACATTAATTACGATACGAGTATTCACTACGGCTACGAAGTTAATTATTTGATATACAATTATATGATTTACTTTCAAAACACGTTTAAACAGAAGTTATTTGGCAATGTTCCTATAAGATAATTAATTTCTAAACCTTATTTGCTTTTCTTTTTTTCCAAAAATATTCTCCAACAAAATAAATTGCTAATAATCCCAAAAATAGTTTAAAGTACGATTGTGGTTGTCCTTCGCCACTAACGGTTGTAAACATTCTGCTCCATCGAATTTTTTTCAATCCTTTTTCGTTTGGATCTAAACTCAACCAAATAAAAACTGGTTTTCCAACAATATGATCTTCTGGCGTAAATCCCCAATATCGGGCATCGAGTGAATTGTGACGGTTATCTCCCATCATCCAATAGTAGTTTTGTTTGAAAGTATAGGTTGTTGCAACTTTTCCGTTAATTCTAATTTCTGAACCTACAACTTTCAAGTCATTGGTTTCATATTCGGATATTATTCGTTTGTAAAAAGGCAAACTTTGTAAATTTAACGCTACCGTTTTTCCTTGTTGTGGAATGTAAATCGGTCCATAATTGTCCTTGTTCCATTTGTTATTGAACGGAAATATATCTTTTTCAATTTTTCTTGAAATATTTCGAGTAACAGAAGTAATTCCGGGAGTATTTTTTAACCTTTCAGCACCATCAAATGTCATCGAATTTATAAATAGTGTATCTCTTATTTCATTTCTAAATCCTGCACCATCAGTAACTTCTAACTCTTTTAGAACATATTCAAAATCAATTGGTACATTTTTATCGAAGGTTACGCTATACGAATACTGTGGTCTAGCGCGTTCTGGCAAAATTAATTCTTTTCCGTTTATAAAAACAATTCCGTTTTTTATAGATAAACTATCGCCAGGAATTCCTACACAACGTTTCACATAATTTGTTTTCTTATCAATGGGTTTGTCATACCTTTTGTCTGCTACTTTGTACATATTATATAAGGTATCTGTTGGCCAATTGAAAACTACTATGTCATTGTTTTTAATTTTTTCAATTCCAGGAAATCTAAAATACGGATATTGTGGCCAATTTAAGTATGATTTTTTGTTTATTAACGGTATCGTGTCGTGTACCATCGGAAAAGCAACTGCTGTCATTGGAGTTCGTGCGCCATAATGAAATTTGCTTACAAACAAAAAATCGCCAATTAACAACGATTTTTCTAAAGATGCGGTAGGAATATTGAAAGGTTGCAACACATATCCGTGAACCAAAGTTGCCACAACTACAGCAAAAGCAATCGAACTAACAGTATCGGCAGCAAAATTTTTCGGTTTCAAACTTCTATCAGAAATGTAGTTTAATTTTTGAGTATAATTCACATAATAAATGTACAGACCAAAAGTTGCGATTCCTAAAAACGTATCTAAAGTGGAGTTTTTACCAAAACTTCTCAAAGTTTCTACCCAAATTACTGGAAACATAATCAAATTTACAACTGGAATAAATAACAAAATTGTGTACCAAGTTGGTCTATTTATGATTTTCATTAACACAATTGAATTATAAATTGGTATTGCTGCTTGCCAAGATTTTCTTCCTGCAGCAACATACATTTTCCAAGTTCCTAAATAATGAACTATTTGAATCACTAAAAAGAGCACAAACCATTGATACGTTGACATAATTTTCTAATTTTAATTTTTAATTTTAGATTAACCTTAATTTCCTAAAACCTCTCGCATAGAGAAAATTCCTTTTTTATTATAAATATATTCTGCAGCAATCACGGCTCCCAGGGCAAAACCTTCTCTACTGTGTGCTGTATGTTTAATTTCTATTTGATCAATATCTGAATCATAAAAAACCGAATGTGTTCCTGGAACTTTGTCGATTCTTTTCGCATCGATTAGGATTTGGTTTTGTTTAGGATTTTCTAAAGTCCAATTTTTATGATCAGAATTTTCAATAACACTATTTGCTAGCGAAATTGCTGTTCCGCTTGGCATATCGAGTTTTTGAGTATGATGAATTTCTTCGATAGAAACCTTGTAATCTTTAAATTTTGACATCATTCTTGATAAATAATCATTCAATTCAAAAAATAAATTTACTCCCAAACTAAAATTAGATGCGTAAATAAAACTTCCCTTTTTTTCATTGCAAAGCAAAACCATTTTATCATAATCGTGTAACCAGCCTGTAGTTCCGCATACTATTGGAATATTAGTCTGCAAACATTCCGAAATGTTACAAACAGCAGATTCGGGAGTACTAAAATCGATAGCGACATTAGCAAATTGGAGGCCTTCAAAACTATTTGATGTGGTTTTTCGCAAAACAATTTCGTGACCACGAATCAAGGCAATTTTTTCGATTACTTTTCCCATTTTTCCATAACCCAAAAGTGCTATTTTCATTTAAATGTATAGTTGAAAGTTAGGGCTATATTTTTTTGATAATTTAAATCATTTTGCTGTACATCGGGCCTAAAACTTAAATTTTGGTTGACATTAAATTGCGATAAATGAGTATCTACATTGGCATCTATAATATTTAGAATATAGATTCCTACCACAAAAAAAGTTGACAAATCCCGATTTCGTTGATAGAATTTTTGTCCAGCAACTAATCTATCTTGATCCAAATAACTAAACTCATCATCGGTATAACCTTCAATTCGTCGTTTATAAGCATTTCGAAACTGATTGTATTTTTTATCGCTATTTAGATATGAATATACGGCAATTCCTAAAGCGCCATAAACCAAAGGAATTTTCCAATATTTTTTGTTATAGGCTTGACCTAGACCAGGAAGAATAGCAGAATAAAATGCTGCTTTTGCAGGTGCAAGAGCATTAATGGGTTTCGATTTCACACTATCGTTATCGATAATAAACTTATCATCAGTTTTTTGTGAAAACAAAGTATTTGATGTAAAAATCAAAAGCAAAATAGATATGTAGAGAGATTTAGTCACTATTTTTTTAACAATTGAAGAATTCTATTAAAATCGGCCTCGGAATTAAACGGAATTGTAATTTTTCCACGACCATTTCCAGCAACTTTAACATCTACGCTTGCTCCAAAATATTCCGTAATTTCTTTTTTATGAATTTCATTTATTCCAAAAGAAATTGTTTTTGGTTTTGCTGCTTTTGGCAACAGACTTTCGTGGTAATTTTTCACCAAAGCCTCTGTTTCTCTAACCGAAAGATTCTGAGAAACAATTTTTTGATAAATATTGGTTTGAATGTCTAGGTTTTCAATATTTATAATGGCACGACCATGTCCCATTGAAATAAATCCATCTCGAATACCAGTTTGGATAATCGGATCAAGTTTCAAAAGGCGAAGGTAGTTAGCGATTGTAGAACGTTTTTTACCAACACGATCGCTCATTTGTTCTTGTGTGAGTTGAATTTCATCCATTAAACGTTGATATGAAATTGCAATTTCAATTGGATCTAAATCATGACGTTGAATATTTTCGACCAAAGCCATGGTCAATGACTCGTTGTCATTTGCAATACGGATATAGGCAGGAATTGTTGCTAAACCAGCCAGTTTTGAAGCACGAAGTCTGCGTTCGCCCGAAATTAATTGAAATTTATTAAAATCGATTTTTCGAACCGTAATTGGCTGAATAACACCAAGTTCTTTTATAGAACGAGACAATTCATTCAATGATTCTTCATTGAAACTTGTTCGGGGTTGAAACGGATTTATTTCAATCAGACTCAACTCTAATTCAATAATATTCCCAACAACTTTGTCTGCATTTTTATCCGAGATCGATTTTATATCATTCTCAGGATCTTTCAAAAGTGCTGATAAACCTCGACCTAACGCTTGTTTTTTTACTGCTTGTGCCATTTTTACTAGCTATTTTTTTTAATAATTTCTTTTGCTAAATCTATATAATTTACTGCGCCTTTGCTAGTTGCATCAAAATTGATGATACTTTCGCCAAAACTTGGTGCTTCGCTCAGTTTTACATTTCGTTGTATTATGGTTTTAAATACCATATCGCTAAAATGTTTTTGAACTTCTTCTACCACTTGATTTGACAAACGCAAACGCGAATCGAACATGGTTAAAAGCAAGCCTTCAATATCTAAATCTGGATTATGAACTTTTTGTACACTTTTTATAGTGTTGAGTAATTTCCCTAAACCTTCTAGTGCAAAATATTCGCATTGGATTGGAATAATAACCGAATCGGCTGCCGTTAAAGCGTTTAGAGTCAATAAACCTAATGATGGAGCACAATCAATAAGAATATAGTCGTATTTTTCTCTCAAAATTTCTAACGATTGTTTGAACTTATATTCTCTATTTTCTTTGTCAACCAATTCGATTTCGACTGCTACAAGGTCAATATGTGCTGGTATTAAATCTACATTTGGCGCAGAACATTTTATTATGGCTTCTTCGGGTGTATTTTCATGTATCAAAATTTGATAAGTTCCTATCTGAACACTTTCAACATCAATTCCAAGTCCAGAACTTGCATTTGCTTGAGGATCAGCATCAATTAGTAATACTTTTTTCTCTAAAATACCTAGAGATGCTGCCAAGTTTATAGATGTTGTTGTTTTTCCTACACCACCTTTTTGATTTGCAATTGCAATGATTTTTCCCATTTTATTATCTGAATTTTGAAGTGTAAAAATACAATTATTTATCGTCTATGAAAATCTTATTTGTTAACAAACGTTAATAGTTTTTACTCACTTGATTTAGTAGCATTATTGTTATACTAAATAGAATCTAAAATACTTTATTTAGATTTTTTTGCTTTTACCATGGCTTCTAATTGATCCCAAAGTTCTTCTGGAATTGCAGAAAGGTCATTAAATTGTCCTGCTCCTTTGAGCCATTCACCACCATCAATTACCACAACTTCACCATTTATGTAGGCCGAAAAATCTGAAACCAAATAGGCTGCTAAATTTGCTAATTCCTGATGTTCCCCATTTCGTTGCAAAGGAACTCTTTTTGAAGTATCAAATTTTTCGGCCAAATTACCTGGTAAAAGTCGATCCCAAGCACCTTTTGTAGGAAATGGTCCAGGTGCAATAGCGTTACTTCGAATACCATATTTTGCCCATTCGACGGCTAAACTTCTGGTCATTGCTAAAACTCCTGCTTTGGCAGTGGCGCTAGGAACGACATAGGCCGAACCTGTCCAGGCATAGGTAGTTACAATATTTAAGATTGTTGATGAGTTTTGTTTAGTATCTATCCAATGTTTTCCAAAAGCGAGTGTGCAATTTTTAGAACCTTTCAAAACAATATCAATTACAGTATCGAAAGCATTTGAGGAAAGACGTTCGGTAGGCGAAATAAAATTTCCTGCAGCATTGTTAAGTAAAACATCTACTTTCCCAAAATTCTTGAGCACTTCGGCAAGCATATTTTCGACTTCATCATAATGACGCACATCGCATTGTATTGGTAAACAGGTTCCCCCTGTTTCGGTTTCGAGTTCTTTGGAGGTGTTTTTTAGTTTTTCGATGTCGCGAGAAGTTATGGCAACTTTCGCACCAAGTTCTAAAAAATATTTAGTCATGGCTTTTCCTAATCCACTTCCTCCACCAGTTACTACAATTACTTTTCCTTCGAGTGCATTGTCTCGAAGCATTTTTGCTGAAAAATTCATACTTTTTGATTTTAGGTAAATATAAAAAAATATTGGTTTTTTACAAACTCGAAATCATTTTTAATTTAATATTGCGCTTTAAATGTTAAAATTTCAGTTAAGATTTGGATATTAAAACTTTTTAAAAGTAATTTGTATTATAATTAACATATAAAAAACAGTTCGCCTATAAAATAAATTTACTTTTTAGAGATAAAATCTCCATCTTAAAACAAACTAAAAAGTAAAATTATGTCGAATGTTCAACTCCCAGACTCGGTCTTGGTCAAAAACTATATTTTAGGTGACGAAAAATCATTAGAAATATTAATAAAAAGACATCAATCAAAAATTTACGGTTTTATTTACTCCAAAATTCCAGACAAAGCAGTTTGTGATGATGTTTTTCAGGATACCTTCATGAAAGTGATTAGAACACTAAAATCGAATTCGTACAACGAAGAAGGAAAATTTTTGCCTTGGGTAATGCGAATTGCTCACAACTTAACAATCGATCATTTCAGAAAAACAAAAAAAATGCCAATGTTTCGAGAAACAGAGGAATTTTCGATATTTTCTGTTATGAGCGATAATTCGGCAACTATCGAAAGCAAAATGATATCCGAACAAGTTGAGTTAGATTTGCAGAAACTCATAGAAGAATTGCCAGAAGATCAAAAAGAAGTTCTGAAATTGAGAATGTATCAGGATTTAAGTTTTAAAGAAATTTCTGAAATTACTGGAGTTAGCATCAATACTGCGCTTGGTAGAATGCGATATGCTATTATGAATATTCGAAAAGTAATCGATAAAAATAAAATTATTTTGACAAATTAAACAATATTTAGAAACCTTTTGCGTTTTGATTATAACTATAAATAACTAAATCAAAATGGCAAAAATTTACTCTAAAAAAATTGTTTCTTCTGATAAAATGAAACCTGAAAAAGAAGTCATATCGTTTCTTTTAAATTATTCCAAAGCATTGAGTATTGTGAAAACAAAATCTATGTCAATCGAAATAATTGCAAACTAAAAAAGTAAATTTTCATAGTATCAAAATTATATTTTTATGAAAAAGTATAATTTTGATACTATGAAAATTTTAAATAGATAAATTTAAAAATTCGGACTTAAATCGTATTTTTTGTAAAATTTATCCAAAGCATTTACAACTTCTTCTTCGGTATCGACAATCTGAATAAGTTTCATATCATCTGCCGAAACGGTTTTTTCACGCTCAATCATAACAGATTGAACCCAATCTATTAGTCCATTCCAAAAACTTGAACTAACCAAAATTATTGGGAACTTACCAATTTTCTTGGTTTGAATTAATGTTATTGCCTCGAATAATTCGTCTAAAGTCCCGAATCCGCCAGGCATAACAACGAATCCTTGCGAGTATTTTACAAAAATCACTTTACGAACAAAAAAGTAGTCAAAATTTAGGTTTTTGTCCTTGTCAATATATGGATTATAATGTTGTTCGAATGGCAAAACAATATTTAAACCGACTGATGTTCCTCCACTTCGGTGCGCACCTTTGTTTCCTGCTTCCATAATTCCGGGGCCACCACCAGTGATAACTCCATACCCCGCTTGACTAATTCTATAGGCCACACTTTCTGCCAATAAATAATATTTGTCTTCTGGTTTCGTTCTTGCCGAGCCAAAAATCGAAACACAAGGTCCAATTCTAGCCATATTTTCGTAGCCATTTACAAACTCGGACATAATTTTGAAAATTGCCCAAGAATCGTTAGAACGGATTTCATTCCAAGTTTTTTGCATCAATTTATCTTGAATTACTTTGTCTTCGTCGTTGTCAAAATCTTTTAATTTCATGTTTTTTTGTTTTGCTTTATTTTTTTTACTTTTTTGCGTTGCTAAACTAACTCTTTCTTCAAAAACTGCGCTGTATAACTTTTTTTATTTTTGGCAACTTCTTCGGGCGTTCCTTTGGCAACTACTGTTCCGCCACCTTTTCCGCCTTCTGGACCAATATCTATAATGTAATCGGCTAGTTTTATCACGTCCATATTATGCTCAATAATTAGAATTGTATTGCCTTTATTGACCAATTTGTTTATGACTTCCATCAAAACCCGAATGTCTTCAAAATGCAAGCCAGTTGTGGGTTCGTCCAGTATATAAAACGTATTTCCAGTATCTTTTTTAGATAATTCGCCCGCAAGTTTGATGCGTTGTGCTTCGCCACCAGAAAGCGTTGTACTTTGCTGCCCTAAAGTAATATAACCCAAGCCAACATCTTGTAAGGTTTTTACTTTTCGATGTATTTTCGGAATCATTTCAAAAAATGGCACCGCTTCATCAATCGTCATATTCAAAACATCAGAAATCGATTTTCCTTTGAAACGTATTTCTAACGTTTCTCTATTAAAACGCTTGCCTTGACAGGTTTCACATTCTACATAAACATCTGGTAGAAAACTCATTTCTATGGTCCGAACTCCAGAGCCTTCACAGGTTTCGCATCGACCGCCTTTTACATTAAAACTAAATCGTCCTGCTTTGTAACCCCGAATCATACTTTCGGAAGTCATCGTGAACATATTCCTAATTTCTGTAAAAACTTCTGTGTAAGTAGCAGGATTAGAACGTGGTGTGCGACCAATTGGACTTTGGTCAATATCTATAACTTTATCTATATGTTCTAAACCTTCAATTTTTTTGTATGGTTTTGGTTTTTTGACA
>JAYUFL010000054.1:0-2161 GCA_043738745.1 Bacteroidota bacterium | reverse complement strand
TATGGATTACTGTGCCAAAAATAACATTTATCCACAAATACAAATCATTAAAGCTGATGAAATAAATGAAGCTTGGAAAAAAGTGGTAAACAAAGAAGCCCGTTACCGTTATGTAATTGATGCTGCAACTATTTGATATTTTATAACATAATATAGGTTGTTTGACGAACAATTAAACCCAATAGTATCAAAAATATAAAAACCGTAGTTAACTTTTTATTGAGATTAAAGCTTATATTTATACAGATGAAAAATAATGTAAAAACCACTTTAGTACAAAATATTTTTAGAATAGTATTGGCTCTTTTTATGATCTTTGCCGGATTTAGTCATCTTACTTTTAATAGAATCGATTTTCAGGCTCAAGTTCCAGATTGGGTTCCATTGAGTAAAGATTTAGTGGTGGTAGTATCAGGTGTTGTAGAAATAACATTGGGTCTGATTTTACTTTTTTGGAAAAAACAACGAGTAAATATTGGATGGGCTTTAGCCTTATTCTTTATCCTGGTTTTCCCAGGTAATATAGCCCAATACCTTGGTGGAAAAGATGCTTTTGGGGCTTTAGACTCTGATAGATCAAGATTAATCCGACTTTTCTTTCAACCAGTTCTCATTGCTTGGGCAGTTTGGTCGACTGGTGCTTGGCAATTTTGGCGAAGTTCAAAGAAGCGATCGGAAGAAGCTACGGAGTTTGGAAGAAATCAAAAATAAAATATACTAAAAAATTGAAAATATAACAACCTAAAACAGAACGTAAAAAGCAATCAACGATACAACAAGTGGAAAAACTCAAAAAACTATCGCCCTATTAAAAAAAAAGTAGCCAAAGTAATGCACAAATTCAAAGAAGGCGATTTGCATCTGGTAAAACCGAAACGATTGTTACCAACCCGAAACAAGCCATTGCCATTGCATTAAGTGAAGCAGAAGCATTGGAGAACCGAAAAAATAAACCTTAAAAATAAATTGTTATGTGGAAAGAAGAAAACAATCAATTGAAACGCAGTTTTGATTTTAAAAATTTTATAGAAGCATTTGCTTTTATGACAAAAGTAGCCTTTGTTGCCGAGAAAATGAACCATCACCCCAATTGGAGCAATGCTTATAACAAAGTAGCAATAGCCTTGTTTACGCACGATGCCAAAGATACTATCACTGCAAAAGACAGAAGTTTAGCCAAAGAAATTGATATGATTTATGGAATTGGAATTAAATAATTCTATTTTATCTTTGCTTTAAACAAATAAAAATGAAAACTAATTACACCATTCCTGCCCAAACCAGAATTGGACATGTTCATTTGAAAGTATCAAACCTACAAAAATCATTAGAATTCTATTGCGATTTATTAGGTTTTGAAATCACGACAATGTATGGCGAAGATGCGGCATTTATTTCGGCTGGCGGTTATCATCATCACATTGGGTTAAATACTTGGTACAGCAAGAATTTTCCGTTGGCGCACGAAAAAGGCGTTGGATTGTTTCACACCGCAATTTTGTATCCTACTCGCAAGGATTTGGCTACTATTTATGACCGAATTCTCAAAGCAGACTATCAATTTTCGGGATTTGCAGACCACGGCGTTTCTCAAGCATTATATTTGAATGATCCTGACAATAATGGCGTCGAATTGTATTGGGACAGACCAAAAGAAGAATGGTTATACAACGAAGATGGCACTATTGTTATGTATTCTGCAGCATTAGATTTAGATGATTTATTAAAGGAATTAGACTAAAAATTATGTTTAAACATCAAGGAAAATCCAGAACTTTAAAACACAATTTGCAAATTGCATCGCTACTTTCGTTTGTGGCTGGAATTGTAAATGTTACTGGTTTCGAATCGGTTAAACGATTGACTACAAACGTTACTGGACATTTTGCTTATATGATTGATGCTGTTTTTAAATTCTATTTTTGGAACGCATTTGTGTTTTTTCTTTACATATTTTTCTTCTTTTTTGGCTCGTTTGTTTCTAGTTTTTTGGTAGAATTTATTTCTCGAAAAAACATCAATACTATTTATATTTTTCCTGTAATTCTAGAAATTATTATTTTGTTTTTAATTCCATTTTTTGGACATCATTTTATTATCGATTTTCCAAACGTTATTGCTTGTAGTTTGCTATTTGCTATGGGTTTGCAAAACTCGTTAG
>JAYUFL010000053.1:0-6096 GCA_043738745.1 Bacteroidota bacterium | reverse complement strand
CTGGATGAAAAATTGCAGATCCCAATCCTATGAGCATTACCGAAATAATTATCCAAGGCAAATTATTGGCATAGGAAAGTGAAATGATTCCAAAAGAGGAGAATATCATTCCGTAAACTTGGGAAAATGGTTTTGGAAATTTATCGGTATAATAGCCCACAAACGGCTGAAATATTGATGCTGTGAGTTGAAACGAAAAGGTAATTAGCCCAATTTGTGTAAAAGTTAATCCGTAATTTTGTTTTAGGATTGGATAAACAGACGGAATGATAGATTGTATTAAATCATTCAATAAATGCGCAAAACTGATGGAAAAAAGGATGGAAAATAGTGTTTTTTGAACAAATTCATTCGGTTTTGCAGTTGCTGAAACTTCCATTAATTAAAATTTTTATGCAAATTTAAGGCTTTTAAATTCAAAGTTCACAAAGTTTATGGCAAAGTTCACAAAGGAAATTTTTTATGTAAATTTGTATTTGAAAATAAATTTCGAAATTGGAAAATAAAAACAAACTTTCTGCTCTTCGGGAAAAGGACGGAATTGCGCCACCGGAAATTGTTAGTAACGATTCGGTTGTGCAAATTCAGTCATTTCGAAAAATTCAACCTTCAAGTTTTGAATTGGTTGAGGGTATTTTGGCTGGAAATATTTCGGCTTTGAGCCGCGCCATAACCTTGGTAGAAAGCACCAATTTAGAACATTTAGAAAAAGCAAATCAAGTTATAAATGCTTGTTTGCCGCACGCTAATAAATCCGTGAGAATAGGAATTACGGGAGTTCCAGGTGTTGGAAAAAGCACATTTATAGAAGCATTTGGAAAATATTTGACCAGTTTAGGCAAAAAAGTAGCCGTTTTGGCGGTCGATCCAAGCAGTACAATTTCCCATGGAAGCATACTTGGCGATAAAACTAGAATGGAGGAATTGGTAAAAGACAAAAATGCATACATACGACCAAGTGCCTCTGGTGAAACTTTGGGCGGAGTTGCAAGAAAAACCCGCGAAACTATTACACTTTGCGAAGCCGCTGGTTTTGACACGATAATTATAGAAACGGTTGGTGTCGGACAAAGCGAAACAGCAGTTCATAGCATGGTCGATTTTTTCTTATTACTAAAAATTTCTGGTGCTGGCGATGATTTGCAAGGCATAAAACGAGGTATTATGGAAATGGCCGATGCCATTGTTATTAATAAAGCCGATGGAGATAATATACGAAAATCGCAGTTGGCAAAAATAGAATTTGGAAGAGCGTTACACTTATTTCCAGCAAAAAAATCGGGTTGGACAGCCACTTCTTCGACTTGTAGCGCGATAACTCACGAGGGAATCCCCGAAGTTTGGAAAACCATTTGCGACTTTGTGGAACTTACCAAAACCAATAATTATTTCCTAGAAAAACGCAAAGAGCAAAACCAATATTGGATGCTGGAAACCATAAATGAGCAACTGAAAAACAATTTTTACAATCATCCCGAAATTATAAAATTATTACAAGAAAAGAAAAAAGCAGTGCAAAACGATGAGATTTCACCTTTTGCAACTGCTGTAATTTTGTTGGAAAAGTATTTTAGAAGGTAAAATTAAATTTTACTTTTTTCTGTTTCTTGATTCTTACAAATTTCATGACCAAATTTCATCATTCCAAAACCCGCAATAATTTTTACGAATTTTCCAATAACGTAACCTATTTTGTGTCCAAAATTATACAATTCGTTTCCATTTGAAATGGATTCGATGTTAAATGGAAAAAAATCTTTGAATTCCTAAAACAATTAACGAAACTCCTATAATTATTAAAACCGAAGCAATAATTGCACTTCTAAATTTAGAGTTCCAAAAAGTTTCATTCCTTCTCATAACGTTCCATTTCTCGGTCATAAAACTCGTTTGCGAGCACAATTAATCCCTCCATTTCGGTGTTGAGTTCGGCTTCGTCGAGATCTTCAGCTTCTTCCATAAACTCAACTTCATCGTCTTTTAGATTAATTATAAATCGAGGATAATCTAGATGAATGATAAAAATGTCATCTGTAAAATCAGTATTATCGCCGAGTAAAAATTTTGGTAATTCCATTATAAATATTTGATTTTAGATATATGATATAGTTGAATTTTGAAAGCGTACGTTTCATTTCAAATTTAGTATATTCATTTTATTTGTCAGATAAAATTACTGGAGAATTTTTTCCATTCATGAAAATAATTTTCGCATTTGCCGATGTTGCAATTTCTTTTTGTGCCTTAATTTGTTCGTACTGCAATTGTTTGTCTGTTAGTCCCATCGAAATAATATGCTGATAATCAGCAATACCTTGTGCTTCGACTCTTTTTCGTTCGGCTTCTTGTTTTTCTTTTTGAAGGACAAATGTCATTTTTTGTGCATCTTGTTCGGCATTTATTTTACTTTCGATAGATGCTTTTACAGAAGTGGGCAAATTGATATTTCGAATCAATAATTGCTCCAAAATCAAACCTCTTTTCTTGAAATCGTCTTCGATAGATTTGAAAATTCGCTGCTGAAATTCGTTTCTTTTTGTTGAGTATAAAGCAACTGCATCATAGTAAACTGCATTATCACGAATACGGGTTCTGGTAATTGGTCGCACAATTTTATCAGAATAACCTAACCCAATTTGCTTGTAAATTTTAGGAGCATCGGTAGGCGAAATTCGGTATAAAACCGTTAGATCAATCACAACTTCCAAACCATCGTTAGATAAAACTCGAATAGCGTCGTCGCCCTCTTTATCACCTTCGTTTTTGAGTGCCGACATAGTGTAATTTTGTGTTTGAACATCGAATTCGGTAACGTCCATTAATGGGTTTATGATGTTTAAACCGCTTTCTAAAACACTAGGTTGTACGCTACCATAAAGCGATTGCACACCTACTTTACCTGCATCGATTTGCTTGAAAACTCCTGAAAAAATACCTAAAGCAATAGTTACAATTCCAACAATTTTGAGAACTCCAGAATAACGTGCAAATGGATTGGCAACGTTTGACTTGAGCGTAAAACTTACGAAAATTAAAATACAACCAAAAATTAGTAATAGTATCATTTTGTTTTTTATAAAATTAGATTTATACTGGTTATACGAACAAAATGGATAATAGTTACAAATTTTGAAAAATTATTTTTGATTTCGAGCCAACTTTTTTGTCAAATTATGAAAACGAATATATAAAAAAAGTGCTGCAACCGAAAGTCCTGCCAAAAGACCGATCCAAATTCCAGTGGCTTTCAGATTTGTATTCTGACTCAAATAATAAGAAATTGGAAAACCAACAATCCAATAGGCAACAAAAGTAATGTACATTGGGATTTTCACATCTTGTAAACCTCGTAATGCACCAAGAACTACTACTTGAATTCCGTCTGAAATTTGAAAAATAGCAGCAACTAAAAGTAATTCGGCCGTAATTTTAATAATTTCTTGATTATCCAAAAATTGTTTAGCGTCGTTCATATTCAAAAATAAATGAGGCAAAAAATTATTTAGTAAAACAAATCCTATAGCAAAAATTGTTTCTAAAACAATTGCCATCAAAAAAATGGAACGCGCCACCACAACCAAGTTTTTATAATCGTTTAATCCTTTTTGGTTACTGATCCTAATCATTGCTGTAACATTTAAACCCATTGCAAACATAAAAGTTGTGGTTGCTAGAGTCAAGGCGATTTGATTTGCTGCTTGGCTGTTTTTGCTAATTGTTCCGGATAACCAAATTGCTGCTGTGAATAACGTTACCTCAAAAAGCATTTGCATTGCCGATGGAAGTCCTAAATTAATAATTTTATTTAAAACCGATTTTTTGATTTCTTTAAAACTAAAATTCTTAAAATATTTTTTTAAATCGTTGTTATATCGGAGTAGAAAGTGCATAAAAACAACCATCATTATTCTAGAAATTACGGTTCCTAAAGCCGCACCAATAATGCCAAGTTTAGGAAAAATCCAAATTCCATATATCAAAACATAGTTAAAAAAAACGTGTACTACATTTGTAAAAAATATAGCATACATGGAGTATTTTGTTTTCGATAAACCATCTGCAAATTGCTTATATCCTTGATAAATTATTACTGGAATTAATGAAAAAGCAACCCAATCGATATATGGAGTGGCCATTTCCACAACTGCCTTGGGTTGGTGCATTAGGAGCATTAGTGGTTTCGACAAAACAATTAATCCAAACAAAGTAACACCCAAAATTGTACACAAAAGCAACCCGTGATGAAACGTAGTACGGATTTTTTTAGTGTTTTTTTCGGCATCCGCTTCGGCTATTATTGGAGTTATGGCGGTCGAAAATCCAATTCCGATAGACATTCCGATAAAAATAAAACTATTTCCCAACGAAACTGCTGCTAGTTCCGTTGAGCCTAAATTACCAACCATCAAATTATCGACAATTCCAATAAGAGTATGTCCCAACATTCCTAAAACAACTGGAATTGCAAGTTTAAAATTTGTAGAAAACTCATTGGTATATTTAGAAATTGACATTTTTATAATTTTCTGCAAAGATAATTTACTAGAATCAAAATGTTGCGTTTTTATATAAAATATAAAATAAAATTCTGAAATTGGCGTTTTAGTTCTAAAATCACAAGGCTATGTATGGTCTAAATAGTATATTCATATTGAATTTATTTTTCCACAGATTCAAAAGATTAAGAGGATTTTCTTCATCACAATAAAAAAATCTGTGTTAATCTTTTGAATCAGTGGCTTAAAAAAAGTATATTTATTAGACTAAAGCCAATCACAACAAAAACAAAACAAATTATGAAATCTAATTACTTAATTTTTAAAGAATTTGATTATGCCTATTTCGCTAAAAATATTTTTGTGTTTATTTTTTCTTTCCTCGACAGTTCTAACAAATACAACTAACGCACAAAGTACCAATAACTACGATCGGAGTTTTCGGTTGGGTTTTGGACTAGATTTGGGTTACGCCTCGAATAATCCTTACAAAATTGCGTTGGGTTTCGATTCTCGATTGCAATACGACTTGTCGAAACGCTATTCCGTTACCCTAACTACTGGTTTTACAAATATTTTTGCAGGTGGCGACAATCACGACTTAGGGATTATTCCTGTAAAACTAGGTTTTAAAGCATTTGTTTGGAGCGACGAATTTTATGTTATGGGCGAAGGTGGAGCCGCATTTTCGGTGACGAATAACTATTCTAGAAACTCGGTAATTATTGCGCCAAGTATCGGGTATGCAACTAAATATATTGATTTTAGTTTGCGATACGAACACTACACCGATTTTCCGTACCAAACCATTGACAATGCTTCCAAAAACGGTTTCGGACAACTTGCATTGCGCTTGGCGTATGGGTTTAGGTTGTGATTTTTGAATTTTCTGTAAGAAGAAAATAAAAAACCAAAAATGGGATACAAAAAATAAAATAGGTACTATCCGCCTCACTTTCAAAAAAGGTTTTTTGAAAACCAATATTATGAATGTGATATAAAAAGTAAACCATCTAGATTTTTAAAGTAAAATTTAGACATATGATTTATTTATTCTATTATCTACGATAAAAATAATTAGAAATGTGAAAACTATTGTCAAATATGATAAATCAAATCTTGAATTCTGAATAAAATCTTCAAAACTATAATTACAAAATGATAAAGTGAATACTATTAAAATTGGAGAAAACATTAATATAATTGTATATTTAAAAAAATCATTTTGAAAATTTTTATTGAAAAAGTCCATCAACTGGTATATTTGCTTGTTCTAATGTGCCTGTTACTACTTCAAACTGGACTTCAATATTATATAAGTCGTTATGGTTGCCAGCCACTGGGTTTGAAATGGCTAAAGATAAACCTTGTCTGTCGCTCAAATACAACGCATTAGTTGTTTTACGTTTCTTTCTGCTTTGATATTCTGCTTCTTCACCACCTCTGATTGCAGAAGTATGACTACCATCAAAATCAACACTCGATAGGTCAAATTTTGATTTATTCTTTTCTAAAATACTTATCCAACTATTCTTTAGAACACCTGTCTTGCACCATTTACGATAATGATAATAAACCGATTGCCATGTTAAGAATTCAT
>JAYUFL010000052.1:0-2205 GCA_043738745.1 Bacteroidota bacterium | reverse complement strand
CGTCTAACCGAAGTTTTAAGTATTGATGAATCAAGCAATACAATAACAACAACTATTGGCGATTTTCAATATGATTATTTGGTAATTGCTATCGGTTGTAAAACCAATTTTTTTGGCAACCAAGAAATAGAAAAATGTTCTTTTACACTCAAAACTACCTATGATGCTATTACGATTAGAAACCATATTCTACAAACATTCGAGAATATTATTTCTGCCGAGGAAGATGTTAAAGAAAGTTTATTGAATTTGGTAATAGTAGGAGCTGGTCCAACTGGTGTGGAACTTGCTGGAGCGTTTGCCGAAATACGGAAAAATATTTTGCCAAAAGATTATCCAGGAATCGATTTTTCTAAATTCAAAATAATACTCGTCGAAGGCAGTAAGAATACTTTGAATTCCATGAGTGAAAATGCCAAAATTGCCTCCAGAAAATACCTCGACGAAATGGGCGTAATCATCATGACCGAAACCATAGTCGATCATTATGACGGAAAATTATTAACCCTAAAAAATGGCGATAGTATCAAAACGAAAACCGTTATTTGGGCGGCAGGCGTTACAGGAAATACTATTTTGGGATTACCAGAAACCTATTATGGAAATTCCAACCGATTAAAAGTAAGTCAATTAAACCAAGTTGTTGGGTCAAAAAACATTTATGCAGTTGGCGATATTGCATTTATGGAAACCGATAAATATCCAAAAGGGCATCCACAATTGGCGAACGTTGCGATTAATCAAGCCAAGAATTTAGCCACGAATTTTAAACAGATTATTCTAAACAAACCAACCCATAATTTTGAATACAAAGATCTGGGTTCTATGGCAACCATTGGCAGGAACAAAGCCGTTGTTGATTTACCGTTTTTCAAATTTCAAGGTTATTTTGCCTGGATTGTTTGGATGTTTTTGCATTTAATGCTGATTGTAAGTGTTCGAAATAAACTCATTATTTTCATCAATTGGGCTTGGGCTTATTTTACAAAAGACACTTCGTTGCGATTGATTTTAAGGCAAAAAATGAAGAAGTAAATATAATTTATGTCAAAAATAATAACCATAACTTTCGCTCCAAGTATCGATAAAAGTGCTTCGGTTTCTGAAATGATTCCAGATAAAAAAATGCGTTGTTCGGCATCCAATTCTGAACTCGGCGGTGGTGGCATCAATGTGGCAAGAGTAATCAACAGGTTGGGTGGCGAGGTAACTGCCATTTTTCCGTCGGGCGGATATACGGGAATGTTTTTTAATCATTTGTTGGAAAACGAAAAAGTACCATTTATTAGTATTCAATCGAAAAACGAAACCAAAGAAAATTTTGTAATTCTGGACGAAGCAACTAACAAAGAATATCGATTTGGAATGCCAAGTAATGCACTTTTTGAAGATGAATGGAAAAACGTTTTAAAAGCAATCGAAAATCATAAAAATGTAGATTTTATAATCGCTAGCGGAAGTTTACCACCAGGAATTCCAATGGATATTTATGCCAAATTGTCAAAAATTTCAAAAACTATAAATGCAAAATTTATAGTTGATACTTCAGGCGAAGCACTAAAAAATGCAGTTGATGAAGGCGTTTACTTATTGAAACCAAATCTCGAAGAATTAGGGATTTTATTAGAAATTATAGATTTAAAAATAGAAAATATTGAAGTTGCAGCCCGTGAATTAATGGCTAAAAACCAAATCGAAATTGTGGTTGTTTCGCTCGGGGCAAATGGCGCAATGTTGGTTACCAAAGACGAAGTATTTACTGTAAAACCTCCTAAAATTAAAGTAAAAAGCACGGTTGGTGCTGGTGATAGTATGGTGGCGGGAATTGTTTTTGGATTGTCGAATAATATGAGTTTACTAGAATGTTTGCAATACGGAATCGCTAGCGGAACGACAACAACAATGAATTCAGGTACAGCGTTATGCGAGAAAAAAGATGTCGATAAATTATTGAAGATTATTAGAAAATAAATAAATCTAAAAATGCAACCCTATAAAATCAAAGATATACTCAAAATTTTCAAAACCACCTTCAAAGAATGGTGGGCAAAAGATCCATTCCGACAAAGTGCGATTATTGCTTATTATGCCATTTTTGGTATTCCAGGATTGTTGGTTTTGATAATCGCTGTTGCAGGATATTTCTTTGGAAGAGAAATCGTAAATCAAAATTTAATCACTCAAATATCCGAAACAATTGGCTCT
>JAYUFL010000051.1:0-6188 GCA_043738745.1 Bacteroidota bacterium | reverse complement strand
ATGGATATAATACAACTTTTAAAAACTGTATATTAGGAAAACGATTTTCAACTTTTTATAACTACGAAAATGGAGTTAAAGACAGTTTAAAATACAATTTTAGAACAAACGATGAGGATAGAAAAATTACCATAAAAAGGCAAATTGTAGATTCGTCGGAAATAAAAACAAAAAAAATAGTTTTAACAAAATTAGAAAAAAAGACAAAAAAATTAAAAGATAATATTCTAGGTTATAACAAAATTCTAAAATCTTATGCTCGAAATCTAAAATTTTTAGAAAAAGATAGTGCAATTGCAGTTCTAAATATAAAAGAATTTCAGATGGGAAACTTTCGAAAATTCTATGAAGAAAGTTTTCAGAAAATCAAAAATAATCAATCAAAAACATTAATTATTGATCTGCGATACAACACTGGAGGACGACTCAATGAAATCGATAACCTCTACTCCTATTTATCGGATTCTACTTTTGTTTTTTTAGATAAATCCGAAGTTACAAAAAAAACAAGCCTTTTTAGAGCAAATTACTTCAAAGGAGGTGGAATTGGATTAAAAATTCTAAAAATAATTGGTTCTCCTATTTATTATGGTTACAGTTTTTTTAGTGTTCATAAATCAAACGATAATAAATATTATTGGAACACCCCAAAACCTGAAAAAATTAACAAAAATGCCTTTAAAGGAAAAATTTATGTAATTACAAATGGAGCGTGTTTTTCTGCATCAAGTATTCTGTCGTCAAACCTAAAAGGGTCAAAAAGAGCCACATTTGTTGGGCAAGAAACTGGTGGAGCATACAACGGAACAGTGGCGGGACAAATGCCAATTTACGAACTTCCGAATTCTAAAATAAGAATAAAATTTGGATTGATTGCTTGCATTCCGCATTATAAAACTGAAATTGAAGGTCATGGGATTTTTCCTGACAAAGAAATTATACCAACTATTGAGGATCGAATTAATGGAATTGATCCCGAAATGAAATGGATTTTGGGAGACATTAAAACCAAAAACTCAACTATTTCTCAAGTCAAATAAACATAAATTAGAATGAAAAAAGTTATATTATTTCTATTAATTTCAATCCAACAACTTGTTGCACAGCAAACTTTTACTCGTAAAGATTCTCTGCAAGGTGGATTGCGATTCGAAAGGACTTGTTTTGATGTGCTTCATTATAATTTGAATTTAAAAATCGATATCGAAAATAAATCAATAATTGGCTACAATGAAATTAAATTTAAAGTTTTAGAAAACACCTCAAAAATTCAATTAGATTTGTTCGAAAATATGGTGGTGGATAGCATTGTTTTCAATAAGAAAAAACTCAATTACAAAAGAGAATTTGGTGCTGTTTTTATAGACTTTCCTGAAACTCAAATCAAAAATTCAAATCAAAAATTGCTATTTTATTATTCTGGAAAAGCAAAAATAGCAAAAAATGCACCTTGGGATGGTGGTTTTGTTTACAAAAAAGACAGCAGCGGAAAAGATTTTGTTGGAGTTGCCTGCCAAGGTGATGGAGCCAGTTTGTGGTTTCCATGCAAAGATTCGCAATCCGATGAGCCAGATTTTGGAGCAACTATAAAAATTGCCGTTCCAAATGAATTAATGAATGTTTCTAATGGACGTTTTATGGGAAGCGAAGATCTAAAAAATGGCTTTACTCGTTGGGATTGGGAAGTCAAAAACCCAATAAACACCTACAACATCACACTCAATATTGGCGATTATGTTCATTTTGGAGAAAAATACAAAGGTTTAGATTTAGATTACTATGTCTTGCGTGAAAATGAAGCAAATGCCAGAAATCAATTTGAACAAGTAAAACCCATGATGGATTGTTTTCAAAGTAAATTTGGAGTCTATCCTTTTCCTGAAGATGGCTACAAATTAGTTGAAACCTCCTATTTAGGTATGGAACATCAAAGTGCTGTGGCTTATGGAAATAAGTATAAGAATGGATATCTTAATTCGGATTTGTCTGGTACTGGAATCGGATTACTTTTCGATTTTATAATCATTCACGAAAGCGGACACGAATGGTTTGGAAATAGCATTACTAGTCGAGATGTTGCAGATATGTGGATTCACGAGGGTTTTACTTGTTACTCCGAATCAGTATTTTTGGAATGTCAATACGGATACGAAAAATCTCAAATTTATATAAATGGTTTGAAAAAAAATATCCGAAACGATAGCCCAATTATAGGAAGTTATGGAGTTAAAAACGAAGGCTCCGGCGATATGTATTACAAAGGTGCGTTGATGCTAAATACTATTAGAAGTATTATTAATAATGATACAAAATGGTGGGAAATACTTTTAAAATATTCTGAAACTTTTCGTCACAAAATTATTGATACCGAAACTGTAGTAGAATATTTCAATAAAGAAAGTGGCTTGAATTTAACACCAGTTTTTAATCAATATTTACGATACAAAGATATTCCAGTAATAGAAATCCGCAAATCAAAATCAAAATTTGAATACCGTTGGAAAACCGATGTTACAGATTTTAATATGCCAATTGATGTTGTTTCTAAAAAGAGATTAATTCGATTGTATGCAACAAATAATTGGAAAAAATCGAATTTCAATTATAAAGATCTAAAAATCAAAGAAGATAAATTTTTAGTGAAGATATCTCATAATTAACTCAAAATTTCCTTACGAATTATTTTGCCATTATCCGTTTCTTTAAATTTAGAAATAAATATAATTTCTTTTGGTTTTTCGTATTTATCGAGTGCGTTAAATATAGATTCTTCTATTTTATATTTAGAGCCTTCAATAACTAAAACTAATTTTTCGCCTAACAATTCATCTGAAATTCCAATTACAATAAATCTATTTTGAATGGAATGCGATAATTTTTTTTCGATTTGTTCAGGAATTAATTTAATTCCGCCACTATTAATTACATTATCAAATCGACCCAAAAAAACAAATTCATTATCGTTAATCAACTCAACAATATCATTGGTGACAATTAGTTCGTTAGAAATTTTTTGAGCATCAATCACTAAACAATTTTTGTTGTCTTTCGAAATTTTTACATTTGGCAAAATCAAAAACGCCTTTGCTCCTACTCTTTTGGCTGCAATATGAGTAATTGTTTCGGTCATTCCGTAGGTTTCGTAAACTTTTGTTGGCAATTTAGAAAGTTCGTTTTCTAACGAACGACTCATTTTTACGCCGCCAACAATCAATTTTTTTACGTTATTTTTTAATTCCATTAACGAATTTTGCGCTTGCAACGGAACCATTGCAACAAAATCGTATTTTGTAGTATTATTTTTCATTGGATGCGAACTCGGAGCAACAAAATCTATATCTAAACCTATAATAAAAGCACGAACAAACATCATTTTTCCTGCAATATATTGCACTGGTAAACAATGAAAGGCTTTGTTTCCTGGCAAAAGTTCAAAAAAATCTCCAGTTGCCAATGCCGAATTTACCATGGCTTGCTTATCAATTTTAATAACTTTAGGTTTTCCTGTAGTTCCAGATGTTTTGAGGTTCATAAAATCATTATCATCAAACCAATCTAAAAAAAAATCGCCGACATGTTTTTCGAAATCTTTGCCTTCTTTAATAAAACTATAAGCAACCCGAAGCATATCTTCACGGTTAAAATGAAACCCATTCATTTTGAATTGATTATGAACATTTTGATAGGTTATCTTATTCATGTATTTCAATTTTTTCGATAATTTCTAAATTACCATTATAAATTTTTCCCGTCAATTTTTCTTTCCAATTGTTCCATTTATAAATTTTACTAAAAATAAACAATAAAATGGGATAAATTACAAAAACTGGAATAAAAGTTTCCATTCCAGCCTCGGGTTTGGAAATATCCCTAAAAATTGAATTCGTCTGAAAAACTGACCAATCCGATGTTACCAACAACGCACCAACTAGATTGTTTGCTGCATGAAAACCTAGCGAAAGTTCCATTCCATCGTCCATAAGCGTCAAAATGCCGAGCATAAAGCCTGTTCCAATATAATAAACCATAATAATATATCCCATTTCTTTCACTTCGGGATTTGCAATGTGCATTCCACCAAAAATAACCGAAGTCAAAATCAAAGGCATCCATTTATTTTTGAACAAATTTCCGAATCCTTGCATCAGGTAACCCCGAAAAACATACTCCTCGCAACTAGTTTGAATAGGAATCATAGTAATTGCAATTACTGCTAAAATGGCAAATGGAATGGGTTTGAAATTCCAAACAAAGTTTTCTGGACTGAAGTAATAAGTTGCATAGGTTGTGAAAGCAGTAAAAATTCCCCAAATTCCAAAAGATGTAAAAACTCGATTCCAATCGAGTTTTTTTCGAGTTGTAGTTACAGAAAGTATGGTTTGATTATGGATTTTTTTAATTACGTAAAATAAAGAAAACAATCCAACAACAAACGAAATCATCATTAGAAAAAGTGTTAAATTAGAATCTAATGTTTTCATAAAATCGTCTTCGGTCGGAATTCCTTTTCCGTCTTTCATTTTTTTATAAAAAACTCCAACAATCAAAGGAATTGTTGCTAGTTGTGATACAAAAAAAACAATCAACGATCCGACTAAATATTTCCAAAACTGATTTTCCTTTTTTATTCCTTGCTCTATAAACATGTTAAATTGATTTTAATGCAATTTATAAAAAAGTTTTGTTTGTTTGATAAAAAATAACAAAATCAATTTATACGTAAACTTATTCGCTCTGAGTTTCTGTTTCGATTCCGAATAATTTTCCTTTTTTCCAAAGATTCAAATCTCGTTTTAGGTTACTTTGATTGCTTTTTTCTAAATCCTTCGAATCTAAATCGCTTAAATCTGGTTTTCCAGCATTTACCCAAGCCGTGTACCAAAAACTTGCGGTTGCCAAAACGGCTTTATTCATTTGTTTTTCGACCATTCCGTTCAACGATCTGTGAAACGCAGTTGCATATTCTTTAGATAAAGTAGGTTCGTTATATTTGTTTTTTACAACAACACTATTCTCATCTTTTTCGTAAAGGTTATTAGCATCGAAAGTCAATTTCAAATTTCGATCGGCAATCAAAAGTGGCTCTACTAAACTATGTGAATCGTTGATGATTAACCATGTTTCTTTTTCGATATTTTCAATATATTTTGCTTGGTTGGTATGCAAATTATAATTTTTACCAAACATTTCCGGCAATCGAGATTCCCACAATGCATGAATACCTTTTTGATTAGTTTTTTGCCCATCATGATTATCTGTGGTATGCAATGGCATGTGAGCATCGGCTATATAATGACCCAAATCGGCTGCGATAAACAATATTTCTGTTCTCTTTTTTTCTTTAAAAGCGATGGTTAATTTTTCTACCATATCCTGAATATACCAAGGCAAAATACCGTTATTTTGAAGAAATTTTTCGTCATATTTCTTTTTTGCTTCTTCTAAAGTTTTAGGCAATGAATCTAAGTTTCCAAAGTTTTCCATATCAAAATAATGTCGTGGATTTTCGGATTTATCTCTCAAAACTGATTTTCGTAAATCGGGTCCAGTTGATTCTTCTGTTATAAAATCGATATGATTATAAAAAAAAGTTTGTAATTCAATTGGTAATGCCAAAACAGCTCCTTTATTGATATGCTCATGACCAAAAATTCCCCATGAAATTGAAGTAAATGATATAAAAACGATTAAAAGTAGTGTAACTATTCTTTTACATTTGAGATTTTTCATAATTTATTTTAATTTTTGGCAAATATATTTTTTAAATTGTAAAATGAAAGAAAACGATAGGTAAGATTTTCTTAAAATTATATTTTTACAAAAAATTCTGGTCGATATTCAAAATGCATAGTGTCAAAATGTTTCCAATTTCCGCCCCAAATAAAACCATATTTTTCAAAAATTTTCACAATTTCTAAAGGAATTTTATTTTTATAAACTACTTTAGAATTTTCGCTTTTGCAATTGCAAGCCCATTGCCAATAATCTGAATATTTTACATTGATGTCAATAGTCATACCGAAACTATGCATGCTAAGTCGATTTGTTCCCGAAATTGTTCTCCAATTAAATGTTCCTCCAATGTTGGTTATGTATTTTTGAAATTCGGAATGCTCGTCTAATTCGGCTGAAATCTTTTTAACAATTTTATCAATTCCATTTACAGAGGTTACTTTGATTTTTTGATT
>JAYUFL010000050.1:0-16900 GCA_043738745.1 Bacteroidota bacterium | reverse complement strand
CCGAAAAATAGTTGGCTTCATCTATGTAAATACATTCTTTGAAATTATCAATAATTTTTTGATATTGAATCAATGCCGAAACAAAATCGCCTTGTTTTTCGTAGATTTTACCAATTCGAAGAAAAGTTATTGGTTCAATTTCGGGTGTTTTGTTTTCTTTGAGAACATTTTGAAAAGCAACAAGAGCATCTTGTGTTTTGTTTTGGTATAACAAAAAATCTGCTTTTGCAAATTTTTTGAGAGCAACCTGCGTTGAGTCTGCAACAGTATTGTCATTTAATAATAAAAACAAATCCATGGCATCATTTGCAATTAATTGTGTTGCTGCAGATTTCAATGTTTTTAGTTGCTTGGAAGCCCATACAAAATCGTTTTGATAGTAACTTGTTTTGGCAATTTTCAGACTCGCTTCGTGACTAATTTCGTCATTTTTTTGATCTTCTTCGACTTGAGAATATAAAATTAATGCTTGATTAAATTTTTCTTGAGACAACAAAATATCGCCTAATTCCATTTTGATGTCGGCAATTTGATATTCATTTAAAGGTAGTTCTAATATTTTTTTCAATATCGTTTTTCCTTCTTCTGGATTTTTGAGATTAAAAGCCACAAAATGCGCTTGTAACTTCAAAATCGACAAAGTATATGGACTGAATCCAAATTCTTTAATTAAGTTATCGAAATCTAAACCAATTCCAATAAATTCTTTTTCGGTTGCATTATCTATTTTAATTTTCATTAAAAATCGATTTGCTTCTATTTTTAGATCTAAATCGTTGGTGTTATCTAAAATGAAAGTAAAAATTTCTTTAGCCGTTTCGGGTTCATCTTCGTCGATGGCAAGTTTTGCAAGATTAACAATGTTCGAAAATGTTTCGGGATTTCGTTTATAAATGCCTTTTTCTTGTATAAATGCTTTTCCAAATTCTTTTTGTTGCACAAAAAACCAACTCAAATATTCGTTCCAAAAAACATCTTGGTTTTTTTGAGTCCGCAACAACAATGCTTTTTTGAGTTTTTCCGTAAAAACAGCATTCAAATCATCTGTTAAAAACCGAAGAAATTGAATTTTAATGGAATTAAGAATCAATGGATTTGTATAAGATTCGGAAAGAAATTTTTCGATCATCAAATCTGTATTTCCTTTTTGACCATACAAAATTGCCATTTGATAATTAAAATTCAATTTTGTATCAATCGTCATTGCGGTTTGATAAGCCAAAATAGCATAATCTAAAATTACTTTTCTTTCGAATGACGAAGCAATTCCATAAACCTCTGTTGGTGTTTTTTTGATTCGCTCAATGGCTAAATCGTATTGTTTTTTTGCTCTTACATCATCTTTTTGCAACTGATAATTATAGCCTAATTCTACTAACAAACTGCCTTGTTTAAAGTTGGAGATTCTTTCTAAAATTAATTTTTCCGAAATGCTAAAACGTTGTAATTGTTGGTTGCAATCAATTCTTTTTTGAAAATACAGTGAATTATAAGGCATCAATTTCGATAATTCATCGTAACTAATCAATGCTTTTTCGAAATCGCCTTTATCAAAATAATTTTGTGCCAATTGTTCGTTTTGGGCACAAACAATTAGAGTAAAAAACAAGGTAATATATAGAAAAAAGTTTTTCAATTTTATGTTTAATCAATAATATCAAATCCACAATAACGACGTAAAACTTCCGGAATTAAAATACCTTCTGGTGTTTGATAATTTTCTAAAATGCCTGCCAAAACTCTTGGCAAAGCCAAAGAACTTCCGTTTAATGTGTGCGCCAATTGGTTTTTTCCGTCTTTGTCTTTGAAACGTAATTTCAATCGGTTGGACTGAAAAGTTTCGAAATTAGAAACCGAACTGATCTCTAACCAACGGTCTTGTGCAGTCGAAAAAACCTCAAAATCATAAGTCATTGCTGCTGCAAATCCGATATCTCCACCACAAAGACGTAAAATTCTGTATGGTAATTTGAGTTCTTGGAGAATGTTTTTCACGTGTTCAACCATTCCTTCCAAGGCTTCATAGGATTTTTCTGGATGCTCAATTCGCACGATTTCAACTTTATCAAATTGGTGTAAACGGTTTAATCCACGAACATGTGCGCCCCAAGAACCAGCCTCACGACGGAAACATGGCGTGTACCCCGTTGCCAAAACTGGCAATTCGCTTTCTTGCAAAATCACATCTCTAAAAATATTGGTTACAGGAACTTCGGCAGTCGGAATTAGGTATAAATCGTCCTTGGCATCGTGGTACATTTGACCTTCTTTATCTGGCAATTGCCCCGTTCCATAGGCCGATGCTTCGTTTACTAAATGCGGCACTTGGTATTCCAAATAACCAGCCTCGGTATTTTTATCTAAAAAATAAGAAATCAAGGCGCGTTGCAATTTGGCACCTTTACCTTTATATACAGGGAAACCTGGAGCCGTGATTTTGGTTCCTAATTCGAAATCGACAATGTCGTATTTTTTAATTAAATCCCAATGTGGCATTGCGTTTTCGTGCAATTTTGGAATTTCTCCTTCTTCGAAAATGTTCAGGTTTTCTTCAGGAGTTTTACCTTCGGGAACTATATTGGCTGGAAGATTCGGCAAAGTATATAATTTATCTAATAATTCTTTGGCTAAAGCATCTGTTTTTTCGGATAAATCTTTGCTTTTTTCTTTTAACGAATGTACTTTTTGCTTTAAGATTTCGGCTTTCAATTTCTCGCCTAATTTCATTAATTCACCAATATCTTTGGATAATTTATTAGTTTCCGACAAGATATTATCCATCTCTAGTTGTGTTGAACGACGGTTTTCGTCAATTGCCACAACTTCGTGAACAGTTTTTGTGGCATCGATATTTCGTTTTGCCAAAGCCTTGATAACTTTTTCTTGGTTTTCTCTAATAAACGCTATTTGCAACATGACTAATTAAATTTAATTTGAGCAAATTTAGGGAATTTCTTTATAATAGGATAGTCAATCTAAAAAACTTCATGAGATATCTAATTTTAGTCAGTTCATCATTCGTTAATTAACATAAAATTTAGATATTTTTTATTAAGTTTGTTTTTTAAATATTAAATTATGAAGAATTATTGCGTTATATTGACTTTTTTAGTCACTCTTTTAGGTTTTTCTCAAGATGAACCAAAATCGTTCGAAAAAATGGTTTCTGGCGAAATGAAGTCCGCTTCGAAAACTATGAATTTGGCAGTAAACCCAAATACACAAAACTACGATATTACGTATCATAAACTAGAATTTACGGTTGATCCTGCAATTTATTTTGTTTCTGGAAGAGTAACGACAACTTTCACAGCATTGTCAAACATGAGTACAATAACTTTCGATTTGGCTAATGTTTTAACTGTGAGTAGCGTAAAACAAAATGGTACTAATTTAACTTTCACAAGAAGTTCAAATAACGAATTGATAATTAATTTACCTACAATTCAAACTACAGGAACTTCTGCGAGTGTAGAAATAACCTACTCTGGAGCGCCACCCGTAAATGGTTTCGATGCTTTTTCGAGTAAAATTCATGCTGGAGCACCTATAATTTATACACTTTCAGAACCTTATGGAGCGAGAGATTGGTGGCCTTGTAAGCAAGATTTGAATGATAAAATAAATAGTATTGATGTTTATATTACAGCACCAAATCAATATATTAGTGTTTCCAACGGTGTTGAACCAGAATTGCCCGTAGTTAATGGAGCAAATAAAACAACTCATTTTCATCATGGATATCCGATTCCTGCCTATTTAATTTGTATGGCTGTAACTAATTATACTGTTTACAATCAAACTGCTGGAACTAGCCCAAACATTTTTCCTGTCGTAAATTATTTATATCCAGAAACTCTTGCAAGCGTTACGCCACAATTAAATCAAACTCCATTGATTTTGGATTTGTATAAAAATTTATTTGAAATCTATCCGTTTTATAACGAAAAATATGGTCATGCGCAATTTGGTTGGGGCGGTGGAATGGAACATACAACCGTTTCATTTATGGTTGGGTTTGATAGACAATTAATTGCGCACGAAATGGCACACCAGTGGTTTGGTGACAAAATTACGTGTGGAACATGGAAAGATATTTGGCTAAACGAAGGTTTTGCAACCTATGTAGCATCTATGGTTATTGAAAATTTTGATGGTGTGGCAGATTTTATAATCGATAAATCAAATATGGTCGATGTGATTACTTCGAACCCATCAGGAAACTTATACCTAACCGATGCGCAAGCAACGAATGTAAATAGAATTTTTAGTCAACGACTTACCTATTATAAAGGAGCAATGGTTTTGGAAATGCTGCGGTTTAAGATGGGAGATGTTAAGTTTTTTCAGGCAATTAAAGAATATTTAACAGATACAAATTTGGCTTATAAATATGCTTCAACAACTGATCTAAAATCACATTTAGAATCGGTTTACGGTAGCAGTTTGACCGAATTTTTCAATGACTGGGTTTACAATCAGGGCTATCCTACCTACAATTTAGTTTCGGAAAATTTGGGAGGAAATCAGGTAAAATTTACCTTAAATCAAACGCAATCAAATGCAAGTGTAAGTTTTTTCGAAATGCCTGTTCCGATAAGAATATTAGGTAATAATGGCGAAATATTGGATTTGGTGTTAAACAATACTACCAATGGTCAACAATTTATTCAAACCGTTCCTTTTGCAATTGCAGATGTACAAGTAGATCCAGACAAACATATTATTAGTTCAGGGAATGCATTTACACTCGGAAACAGCAAATTCGACTATATCTCAAATGCTATAAAAATATTTCCAAACCCAACAGCAAACGAATTAAATATTCAAATACCGAGTTCCATCGATTTAAAAAACGTTACTATTTACAATACGATCGGTCAAAAAATTATGGAATCGAATTCTGGTACGCTATTTGTAACATCATTGTCCAATGGAATTTACAACGTTTCGATTGAAACATCAGAAGGGACATTTCATAAAAAATTCATAAAAAATTAACACCTCAAACATAAAATGTAAAAAAGTAAGGTGAAAACCTTACTTTTGCTTTTTATAAAGAATTTAAAAACAATACATGGGAACACTTATTCAGATAGCGCAATTAATTTTGTGTCTGTCATTTTTAGTAATACTTCACGAATTAGGTCATTTTTTACCAGCAAAATATTTTAAAACCAAAATCGATAAATTCTATTTATTTTTTGATTATAAATTTTCCTTATTTAAAACCAAAATTGGCGAAACCGAATACGGAATCGGATGGATTCCTATGGGTGGTTATGTGAAAATTGCAGGAATGATCGATGAGAGCATGGACAAAGAGCAACTCAAACAAGAACCTCAACCATGGGAATACAGAAGCAAACCAGCATGGCAACGATTGATTATTATATGCGGAGGTGTAATTGTAAATTTCTTTCTTTCGTGGATAATATACACCATGTTGTTGTTCAATAATGGCGATAATTATATAGATAATTCAAAATTTACAAATGGAATTGCCGTTGATGCCACAGGAGAATTAGTTGGTTTAAAATCAGGCGACAAAATATTGAAAGTCGATGGAAAACTTCAAACCAAATTTGATCAATTGCCTTTAGAAATTTTATTTGGCGATAATGTAACTGTAAATCGTGATGGAAAAGAGGTTACTTTTAACCTTGCCGACGAAGGAAAACGGGATGTGATGAAAAACAAGGGACAAGGTTTTTTAAATCCAAGAATCGAAACAGTTGTTGATTCGTTGGTTTTAAATTCTCCAGCAATGATTGCCGGTTTGCAAAAATCAGATAAAATCGTTGGGTTAAACGGAACCAAAACACAATTTTTTGACGAATTTAGTGACGCTTTAAAAAAAGTAAAAAAAGATTCAATTGTTATAAATATAGTAAGAAACGGACAAGAGCTATCGCTTAAAACTAAGGCAGATAAAGATGGAAAAATAGGTTTTTATCCAAGTACAAAAATATTAAAAGATGCTTTTGTAACTCAAAAATTATCTTTTGCAGAAGCAATTCCAGCAGGATTTCATAAAACAATTGCAACTTTGTCTGGTCAAATACGCCAATTTAAACTAATTTTTAACAGAAAAACCGAAGGATACAAACAAGTAAGTGGTCCTTTGAGAATGTTTAAAATATTTAAACCAACTTGGGATTGGACTTTTTTCTGGTCATTTACGGCAATGTTCTCGATTTGGCTCGCTTTTTTAAATATTTTACCAATTCCAGGATTAGATGGTGGACACGCCATGTTTATTTTGATAGAAGTAATCACTAGAAAAAAACCTACCGAAAAAACGCTTGAAATTGCACAAACAATTGGAGTTGTGCTACTTTTGTCATTAATGGCATTGGTTTTTGGTAATGACATTTGGCATTTGGTTCAAGGAACATAAAATAAAATAAATTTTAATTAAAAAAAAGTTTGTTTCAATTAAAATAATTAATATATTTGCACCGCTTTAAAAGTGAAACACACTTTCCTTCTTAGCTCAGTTGGTTAGAGCATCTGACTGTTAATCAGAGGGTCCTTGGTTCGAGCCCAAGAGAGGGAGCAAGCGCTAAAAGCCTTTACAGAAATGTAGAGGCTTTTTTTATTTTTGAATTTTTATTTTATATTTAGACCACTAGAAAATTTTGAAAATCATTAAATGAAAACCAATAACGTATTATTTCCGAGTCAAAAAACAACAACTTTTCAGTTTATTGATTTATTTGCTGGAATTGGAGGCTTTCGATTAGCATTGCAAAACCTAGGAGGAACATGTGTTTTTACTTCGGAATGGGATGAAAATGCAAAAAAAACGTATGAGATTAATTTTGGAGAAAAACCATTAGGCGACATTTCTAAGTCAGAAATAAAAAGTGTGATTCCAAAAAATTTTCAGGTTTTGTGTGCTGGTTTTCCATGTCAACCATTTTCGAAAGGCGGTCATCAAAACGGTTTTGAGGACACTCGCGGAACCTTGTTTTTTGATATTTGTGAAATTGTAAAAACACATAAACCAGAATTTTTACTGCTCGAAAACGTTTCGAATTTGGTTACGCACGACCACGGAAATACCTACAAAGTAATCCTTAAGAATTTAAACGAGTTGGGTTATTATTTTCCTGAAAAACCACTTATTATTTCTCCCGATAAATTTGGAATTCCAATTCTCAGGCCAAGAGTTTACATTCCTTGTGTTCGAAAAGATTTGGCAACAAAAAAAGAGCAAAAAATCATAAATATTCAAGTAGAATTAGAAAAAAATTATGTTAAACAAATAGATTCCATTGATTCTATTATAGACGATTCTATTTTGGATCGGATTTCGGATTATGAAGAAAAAATTCTTAAAATGTGGAATGAGTTCTATCATGGAATCGATCTTAAAATCATTGGTTTTCCGATTTGGATGGAATGTTTTAAATATGATAAAAACCTAGAGGATTTGCCGCTTTGGAAATCAAAAATTATTCAAAAAAATATCGATTTGTATCAACGAAATAAAAAGTTTATTAACAAATGGCTTGTAGAATACGATAATTTGGATTGGTGCGTAAAAACGCATCGAAAAATGGAATGGCAGGCAGGAGGTCAATATAATTCTATTTTCGATTGCTTAATTCAGTTTCGAACTTCGGGAATTCGCATCAAAAGACCAGACAAATTTTCGACTTTGGTAGCTATGAATCACCAGCAAATTATTGGGAAATTGCATCGTAAAATCACAGTAAACGAATCGAAATTATTACAATCGTTTCCTAAACAATATGTTTTGTCGGATTCCACAAGCATTTCCATGAAACAACTCGGAAATTCTGTGAATGTAAAAGTTGTTGAAACAATTTTCGCCATAATTTTAAAAGAATTTTATACCAATTAAAAGAATAATCATGAAAAAATTAATTCTGCTTTTTATTGCAACAACTGTATTTGCACAAAATTCAACACAAAAAGTTAATTTTGTGTTGGATAATTGGCACAAAGCCGCGGCAGAAGTTCATTTTGAAGATTATATGAATGCAATGACAAATGATGCCGTTTACATTGGCACAGATGCTAACGAAAATTGGACTAAAACTCAGTTTATGGCTTTTGCAAAACCTTATTTCGATAAAGGAAAAGCATGGAATTTTTCAGTTATCGAACGACATGTTTATCTTTCTAAAGATAAAAAAATGGCTTGGTTCGACGAATTATTGAATACTCAAATGAAAATTTGTAGAGGTTCTGGTGTTTTGGTGAAAAGAGACAAAGATTGGAAAATTCAACACTATGTTTTGTCAATGACCGTTCCGAACGAAAAAACATTAGAAGTTATAAAAATTAAATCAATAATTGAAGATAAAATTATTGATAACAAATCAACAAATAAATAAATGAAACATTAGAATCAATCACAAAAAATTCAATTTTAAAGTTTATTTTTGCATTTCAAAATCAAAACTCTTGAACGTTTTTTATTCTTTAAAAGATTTTAATCCAAAAACAAAAACCATTGTTACCATTGGAACCTTTGACGGTGTGCATATTGGACACCAAAAAATTATTAATAAAATAATTCAGAATTGCGAGGATAAAAATCTAGAAAGTATTATTCTGACTTTTTTTCCGCATCCGAGAATGGTACTACAAAAAAACTCTGATATTAAATTATTAAACACTATCGACGAAAAAATCGATTTGTTAGAAAAAACAGGGCTTCAAAATTTAATTATTCACAAATTCGATCAAACATTTTCTGAACTTTCTGCAGAAGAATTTGTTATCGAAATTTTAGTAAAACAACTCAATATTCAAAAAATAATTATTGGTCACGATCATCGATTCGGAAAAAATCGTGCAGCAAACATTGATGATTTAATTGTTTTTGGAGTAAAATATAACTTCGAAGTTGAACAGATTTCAGCAGAAGAACTCAATGATGTTGCGGTTAGTTCCACCAAAATTAGAAACGCAATTCTAAACGGAAACGTTGCATTAGCAAACCGCTATTTGGGTTATAATTACGTTTTATCTGGCACAATCGTTCAAGGAAAACAACTTGGTCGAACCATCGGATTCCCAACAGCAAACCTAAAAATCGATCAAGAATATAAACTGATTCCTAAAAACGGGGTTTATGTGGTACAAAGCACAATTAGCAATCAACTCATTTCGGGAATTATGAATATTGGTTTTCGCCCAACAATAAACGGCGAGACATTATCTATTGAAACTTATTTTTTAGATTTCGATGCCGATTTATATGGCGAAAATATCCATATCGAAATTCTGGAACAGATTCGAGAGGAACAAAAATTCGACTCTTTAGAATTTTTAAAATTTCAAATCGAAAAAGATAAACAAGTTGCGCAAGAATACTTTTCGAGAATGTAATTTGCATTTAATTAACAAGACATAAACAATAGTTAAAATTTATTTTTTGTGTTAAACATAATCTGTTCGTGCATTTATTTTATTAGATTTGATGGAATATATTTATTTTTTAACTAAAAAAGACATCATGAAACTATCGAAAGAAATTGCCAATGGGTTACTCATTTTTTTAGGGATTATTTTTTTATTTTTTCTTTTTAAAATTCTCGGGTTAGAAAAAGTAAGTTATCTCAGGATTTTTAATGGTTTGGTAGTTTATTTGGTGTTTCATCGGATGCAAATAAAAAACATGAAAGAAGGGAAAGTTGGTTTTGGTGAAAACTTTTTTTCTATATTCAGAACAGGTTTAATTGGCGTTTTTTTGAGCGTAATTGCCTTGTCAACCTATGCGTCTTACAATGGTGGTCAAACCTATTTGGCTACACTTTCGCATGGTTTTTTGTTCGGAAAAAATCCTACTGTAAACGAATATTGTTTTGGATTGTTAATAGAAGGAATGGCATCGGTAGCAGCAATATCATTTATATGTATTCAATCTTGGAAAACTAAAACATCTAAATCGATCTAAAACTAAACTTAGTAGTATTGTTTCTTAAAAAGTATTTAACTACTTTTGAACCATAAAAAATTGAAATCAAATGACTTCGACTCGGCATAATTGGACTAAACAAGAAATTCTCGACATCTATAATAAACCTATGATGGATTTGCTTTTCGAAGCAGCGACAACTCATCGTCAGTCGCACGATCCAAACGTAGTTCAGGTATCGACTTTGTTATCCATAAAAACAGGTGGTTGTCCCGAAGATTGTGGATATTGCCCGCAAGCCGCTCGTTATCATACTGATATTACAGGAAACGATTTAATGTCGGTTTCGCAGGTAAAAGCGCAGGCTCTACGAGCAAAATCATCAGGTTCGTCTCGCGTGTGTATGGGAGCAGCATGGCGCAATGTGAAAGATGGCCCCGAATTCGACCAAGTTTTGGAAATGGTTCGAACTATTAACAAACTCGATATGGAAGTTTGCTGTACTTTAGGAATGATAACCGAAAATCAAGCACAACGTTTGGCAGAAGCGGGCTTGTATGCCTATAATCATAATCTGGATACTTCCGAAGAATATTATAAAGAAGTGATTTCCACTCGTGGGTTCGAAGATCGTTTGCAAACTATTGAAAATGTTCGCAAGACCAATGTAACGGTTTGTAGTGGTGGAATTATTGGAATGGGAGAAAGTATTGAAGACCGAGCAGGAATGTTAGTAGCGCTTTCTACACTTTCGCCTCAACCCGAATCTGTGCCAATTAATGCACTTGTTGCTGTTGACGGAACTCCAATGGAAAATGAAAAACATGTTGAAATTTGGGAAATGATTCGTATGGTAGCGACCACTAGAATTGTAATGCCCGAAACTCAAGTTCGACTCTCGGCAGGGCGAATGAATATGAGTAGGGAAGGTCAGGCAATGTGTTTTTTTGCTGGTGCAAATTCTATTTTTGCAGGCGATAAATTACTTACAACTCCAAATCCAGATGTAAACGAGGACATGAAAATGTTCGAAATGCTTGGTTTAGTTCCTCAAAAACCTTTTGTGAAAATGGCACAACCCGAATCTATTGAAGCAATAAATTCTCAATTCGAATCATTAGGCGAAAAACCAAAATGGTCACGACCAGATCATAAAATCGAAAAAAACCTGGGTGCTTCTGGAAAAGGAAAACCCGAGAAAGTTTAGATTATTATAACAAGACAAAAAGTCCAAACTAAATAATTTAGTTTGGACTTTTTTTATTATTAAGAAATTTTTGAAATGAGTTTTATAAAACTTTCTTTGTTATAACCTCTCCGTTTTCTAATTTAATTTTCAACACTAAAACTTCAGTTGCAAACTTAGATTTTTCGATTTTTGCATTCGTATCATTTATGTTTTCTAGAGATAAAATTTTTCTACCTAAAACATCAAAAACGCTAACTGATGATATTTTTTCGATTGCAGAAATAATCAAAATTTCTTGATTATTGGAAGTTATCACAACTTGATTATCGGTGCTATTGAACTCGGTGTTTTTTAGTTTGGTATTGGTGTATCGCAACTGAAAACGATTGTTGAACGTTCCTGCGTTTGCTGTAAAACTATAAGGAGCAGTTTTTAAATCGTATATGATGTTTAATTGTTTGTCTTCTAAATAAATGTTTTGAAAATTTGTAGCAAATAACCCATCAACATTGGCTATAGATATAGTGTATGTTCCATTATTTGGCACTACAATTCCCATTGGAACCATATCGTCGGGACTAAAAGGCAAAGCACGACCCTGAATCACCATTGTTTTATTATCTATCAACGAATAGAAATCTTGTGTGCCACCAATGTTGGTGTAGGCATCGAAAAGTCTATCTTTTTGTTGTGTTGCTCCTTCAATATAACCAACAACGGTTCTGTTCGCAACTCCTGTTGACGAAACTAAATCCAACCAAATTCGATGACGCTCTAAGTTGTTCTTTAAATTACTTTGTTTATAGAATTGATTGTTGTTTGTAGTTTTTCGCATAGAATTATTAAACGTTACGGTTTCCGTAGTTGCAGCACCATCGTTCATCAAAACCAAGAACGATTGTCCAGCGGCAATATATCCGTTAAATCCTGTCGGACCACTTGTCGTTGCGGTTCCGTTATAAACGATATAGTCGTTTGGTGAGTAGTTATTGGTGTAACTATTATAATATGGACTTGTAATAGCAGAACTCGGCAAAGTACCATGTGTCCAGAGGCGAACATTACCATCGATGTTGGTATTTACGGTTATAAAATCCATTGCTTTTATAGCCGACGGATAAGGATTACCAATTAAATTCCAGTTGTCGTCGTTGTTTGTTATTGTTGCTAAGTTTGTTCCGAGATAATTTACGCCTTGATAATTTTCTCTAGAAATGGTTGGCGTGTAAACTCCGTTATGTGGGGTTCCTGTAAAATTTGCCGTAAAGGTTTGTGTTGTGGCATTGGAAAAAGTATCAGAACCACGAACAATATATCCTTTGCCAGTTACCATATTTTCTAAAGTGTTTTCCCAATTTCCAAAACCACCATTTGGGTTTGCAACGGTGGTGTTCCAATTCCAAACATAAGCCGAATTTGTTCCCGATGATAATGTGTTTAATGGAAAGTTTAATACAGGAGACGACCAAAAAACATAATCGTACTTGCGAATATCGGCCAAACGAGTCATGTTGAATGTTCCGTTGATGGTGTTTGTTCCAGCATCGTTAACCTGAACAAGCGAACCTTTGTCTAACACAGTAAGCGTTGTTCCGCTGGCAATACTCAAATCGTTTTGGATATTGATGTATTTGCCTGACGAAACGGTAACTGTTCCAGAATTGATACTTAGACTGCAAGCATCGATGCTTGGTAGGGTAGCCAACGACATGTCGTAGTCACCCGATATGGTTGCTAATGTTACTAATGTTGGTGCTCCGTTGTCCCAAGTCGTTCCGTTCCAATCGCTAGTGCTAGCCCCAATAATCAGTTTTACAGCAACGGTTGCCAGATAGCAAGTTGCCAAATTTTCCCGAACTTGGCAATAGAACTGATAGCCATTGAGTCCAGTAACGCTAGATATGCTTAGAGAATTAGTGTTAACTCCCGAGTACGGAATACCATTAGAAAGTGCTGTCCAATTTGTTGCATTTGGCGCAACTGCAAACCATTGATAGGCAAGTGGGTTTCCGCCAACAAAACCTTCGGTTGCGTCAACTGTTAGTACAGCAGTTGTTGACGAACACGTTAAAGAAATTGTGGGTTGTGCTGTAATGCTTGGTATAGTCGCGGGCAAACCGGTTGGCGATGTACCTAAACCAGTAGCGCAAACACCAGCAGCAAGTGTAATTATACTCCAATCCGTAGCTACAAAAGAAGTTCTTGGGGTGAATGCTCCTGCATTTCTTTTCATATAATATCCAATATTATTAGGTGCATAAACATTATCTATAACAGTTACTAAATCGCTAGACCTAAGTTGAATCCCATCAAAAGCATTGAATCCAAGAGTTATAGTTCCATTTGATGAAACAGGACCACAATCAGTACCATTAACTTTTATAATTCCCAAAGCACCAGCAGCAATAGTTCCTGATAGAGTTGCATAGTTTACCTCATTATTATCTCCCTGATTACTTGTTCTAAAAATTCTATAATTAGAGAGGGTTTTAGTTGTAGCTGTATTATTATACAAAGTAATTGTTCCGCCAGTTCCTGTAAACTCGTCATCAACTTCATAAATAATTAAATCCGAAGAAGCCACACCCGTACTCTCGCAGGAAGTAACATCTTCATCGATAATTGTGTAAGCAATTGGCAAACTTGCGCATAAAGCAGCATTGGTTACAATCAAATTACCCGTTGTTGCTCCTGCAGGAATTTTCACCACCAATTGTGTTGCCGAATTCGAAACCACTGTTGCAACAATGCCGTTAAACGTTGCTGTTGCACCAGATAAACCAGATGCAGCATTTATACTAACCTCCGTACCAATTGGCCCAGTTACTGGCGTTACGGTTGTGAGTGGTGTTGGGGTGCAAGTTATAACAGTAGCATTAACGGTTACATCGTCAATAGCCATAAAATTATCATTACTTGGATCGTTAGCATCTTCCCAGCGTAACATTATTTCTTGACCAACGGGAACACTTACGGGTATTGTCACTAAAATATTAGAAGTTCTATTAGCAGGAGTATTCCCATCTAAAGCTAAACCAGTATTTGATAACTGAGGTGAAGTAAATGATGATGGCGCGGTAGTCCAAGTCCCATTTGTTAAATCTGTTACTGTTACTCCAGTTTGATAAAATAAATTTAATGTTTCTGCCGTTACATCGTTTCTTCTCCATTGTTCTCCAGACCAAGTTACAGTTATTGATGATATAGGGAAACCGGTATTATTTTTTAACCGCCAACCTAGGTAACCTTTTCCAGTTGCTACATTACCCGTAAAAGAATTACTTGGCGCGTATCCTAAACCACGATCTGATAAGGCATTGGTACCTAAAACTCCAAAAGCATAAAGGCTCGCTGTAAGGGTTGTTCCAGTATTGGCACCATATGTAGAGATTGATGCGGTTGCCGTAGTTTTTGCATACCATCCTGACAAAGTAGTTCCGTCTGTCCAAACTCCATTTGTTAAGGTATTAAAATCTTGTGTGTAATTAGTACCTCCCGAAGCAATATTAAACTGCCCAAAAGCAACAAACGAAAACAACATGGCTAAAAAAAGTAATTTTATTTTCATGATATATATAATTAAATTTCAACTACAATCCTGTTGAGTTAACCTTGCAAAGGTATTGTTTATTAGCAGTATTTGAGTGCTTTATGCAAAAAACGGGTTTATTAAATTGTTAATCTTTCGAAACAACAAGCCTGTTGAGGGCGATTTTATCATGCAACACAAAAATGTTTAAATTTCAATACATTTGTATTGCATAATTTCCTAAAGTTAGAAAACCTTTTTCGAAAATAAAAATAAATTGGATAAACTACCCAAAAAGCCGATAAACATACCCGAAGCGAAACAAAAACTCGAATATTACTGTGGTTATCAAGAACGTTGCCATCAGGAAGTAACGTCTAAATTATTCGAACTTTGCATGAACGAAGTCGAGCGTAACGAAATTATTGTGTACCTTATAGATAACAATTTTTTGAATGAAACTCGCTTTGCATGTGCTTTTGCCCGAGGAAAACACCGCATAAAATCGTGGGGAAAAATAAGAATTGTTAATGAATTGAAGTTCCGAAAAATTTCGGCTTATAATATCAAAAAGGCACTACAGGAAATTTCGTCCGAGGAATATAATGCAACTTTTCATAAACTAGCCGATAATCATTGGGAAAACATGTGCGAAAACAATTCTCTAAAAAAACGAAAAAGGTTCTGTGATTTCCTTCTTCGTAAAGGTTTTGAGAGCAATTTGGTTTACGAAAAAATAAAAGATTTAGAATCTTTAACAAGTTAAGATAACCTACAAACTCAACAAAACACTAACCGCATTTCCTCCAAAACCAACCGCGTTTATCAATACTTTTTTGATCGTTTTTGGTTGCGTTTTTACTGCCGTAAATGGTATACCGATAAACATTTGATGCTCCATCATCATAACCGCCATTTCGATACTCAACATTCCCGACGCGCCAAGTGTGTGACCAATTTTCCATTTATTAGAAGTTAAAAAAGGAATGTTTTTCCCAAAAATTTTTTCGATGGCATTCCGTTCCGATAAATCTCCTTTGATAGTTCCTGGAGCGTGCATAACTATAACATCGACCTCCTGAATATTGGTGTTTTGCAATGCCATTTTCATGGATTTCTGAAAACAATTTGCCTCCGCAGATATAGAAATATTGTGCTCCAAAATTTCGGTAGCATATCCAATTCCTTCAATATAAGCCAATGCATTTAGAGTTTTACCCATTTCTAAACAACAAACCGATGCACCTTCACCAAGAATCATCGTGTTTTGTTTTTTATCAAAATCCAAGGACAAGCAAGGAAATTCTTGATTTTCCTTAGCATAAATTTTTATGGCTTGCATTTGAGCAATCGTAAAATCGGTTAATGGCGCCTCGCTTCCGCCAACAAGGAATTTATTTGCCATTCCGGATTTAAGCCACGCCATACCATTTAGCAAAGCATGTAAAGCGGTCGAGCAAGTTATAGAATGCGAAATTTCTGGACCTTGCGTCTGCAAATCATTGGCTACCCAAGAGGAAATATTTCCCAAAGTGGTGGTTGGCGAACTCAAAACATTGGCCTTGCCCGTTTCCAGAAAATGCTTGTAATGATGCTCGAATAATTGGGTGGCTCCACGAGAAGATCCGAGGTTTATACCAAAATTATGTTCTGGTTTCCAATGGGCTTTTTTAATCGCTTGGCGCGAAGTTGCTATGGCAAATAAAACCGAATCATCGAGTGATTTGTATTTATGATCTGAATTTTTGAGTTCATCGATGCTTGTTTTAGAACTTTCGTTTAAAGTAGCAACAAGATTATTTTGATGGTTTTTTGTAAAAAAATGGTTGTCGTTTAGGTAATTATTCCAAATGGTTTTGGGATCATTTCCTAATGCCGAAATAGATGATATAGAAGTTATGGAGATTATTGTTGGCAAGGTTTTTTGACGGCAAAGTTCGGAAAGTTTTTCGCAAAGTCGCAAAGTTTTTTATAAAGATGTAATTAATATTTTCGCTTAAATAATTTCTAAAACATTTTCAATCGTTTGATAAATTTTATCGAGTTGTTCATCAGTAATAATATAAGGAGGCAAAACGTAAATAATATTTCCCATTGGGCGCAAAATAATTCCATTTTCGATAAAAAAATCATAGAGTTTGTTGCGCAAATTTCCGTAGTAACTTTCTTGGTTTTCGGTTTTTACCTCGAGTGCAAAAATTACTCCAAGAACTCGAGTGGTTTTTACTTTGGAATGCTTTTTTATTTTATTTTCGAATTGCAAATGGCTTTGGTTTATTCTAGC
>JAYUFL010000049.1:0-6214 GCA_043738745.1 Bacteroidota bacterium | reverse complement strand
ATCAAGTAAAAACTGCTTTTGGATTGTAGATTTTATCGTTATCATTTAAAAAAAAACTCATTCAAATAATGAATGAGTTTTTTTTAAAGTTTTATTTTACTGCTAAAAGATCCAGAAATTCAATAATTGGTTCTTTGGATAATAATTCTCCCGCATGTTCCATTAAGGCTGCTGCAATTTTTCCTGCCAAATGTTCTTTTCTATGTTCATCAGTTTCAAATGTATCAAAAATTCCAAAAGTAGAATCGTCTATTTGCCATGCATACCATTTTACAGTTTTTATTTCTTCAATTGCAAGTGGCAGTGCACTTTTTAAAAAATTTGACACTTCTATTTCTTTACCTTGTTTGGCTTCGAGTCTTGCTAATAGGGCATATTTTTCCATTTTTATTTTTATTTAAATAATAGTTTGTAAAGGTAAAATTCTTAATTAAATTCAAATACTTAACATTTGTTAAATATTTGAAAAATTACAAAAAACCACATCCAAATTAACAAATGTGACTTTTGCTACAGCAATTTTATATGTTTAATCTTGTTGGGTTTTCATTTTGAAGGTGTCCATAAATGCGGTGGTATAATTTCCTTCAACATAAGCAGGATCATCCATTAATTGTCTATGAAACGGAATGGTAGTTTTCACACCTTCGATTACAAATTCGTCTAAAGCACGTTTCATTTTGTTGATGGCTTCTTGACGCGTTTGCGCAGTTGTAATTAACTTTGCAATCATGGAATCGTAGTTTGGTGGAATCGTATAACCCGCATAAACATGTGTGTCCAATCGAACTCCGTGTCCGCCTGGAGCATGAAGCGTAGTTATTTTTCCTGGTGAAGGTCTAAAATCGTTGTAAGGATCTTCGGCATTTATTCTACATTCAATAGCATGAAGTTTCGGGTAATAATTATTTCCAGAAATTGGAATTCCAGCAGCAACCATAATTTGTTCCCGAATCAAATCATAATCTATAACTTGTTCTGTAATTGGATGTTCCACTTGAATTCTTGTATTCATTTCCATGAAATAAAAATTTCTGTGTTTGTCAACCAAAAATTCTACTGTTCCAGCACCTTCATATTTAATGTATTCGGCTGCTTTCACTGCGGCTTCTCCCATTTTGTTTCGAAGTTCATCGGTCATGAAAGGCGATGGAGTTTCCTCTGTCAATTTTTGATGACGGCGTTGAACCGAACAATCTCTTTCGGATAAATGACACGCTTTTCCGTATGAATCTCCAACAACTTGAATTTCGATATGACGCGGTTCTTCGATTAATTTTTCGAGGTACATTCCATCATTTCCAAATGCTGCTGCCGATTCTTGACGCGCACTTTCCCATGCTTTTAGCAAATCTTCTTTTTTCCAAACAGCACGCATTCCTTTTCCTCCTCCACCAGCAGTTGCTTTTAGCATTACTGGATATCCAAATTCATTTGCGATTTTTTCGGCTTGTTCATACGATTCTAAAATCCCTATAGACCCTGGAACACAAGGAACTCCTGCTTCGATCATGGTTGATTTTGCAGATGCTTTGTCACCCATTCTATCAATCATTTCGGGGGATGCACCAATAAATTTTATGCCATGTTCTGCACAAATTTTAGAAAATTTAGCATTTTCTGATAAAAACCCATAACCGGGATGAATTGCGTCTGCGTTTGTAATTTCGGCAGCAGCAATAATGCTCGACATTTTCAGATAGGATAAATTACTTGGCGGTGGCCCTATACAAACTGCTTCGTCAGCAAATTTTACGTGTAAACTTTCTGCATCAGCAGTGGAATAAACAGCAACGGTTTTGATTCCCATTTCTCTACAAGTACGGATTACACGAAGTGCAATTTCGCCTCTATTTGCAATTAATATTTTTTTAAACATATGTTTTGAATTATGAATTATGAGTTATGAATTATAAATTAATGGTAAAAAACAGACTTTTATTTCCCATTCATAATTTATAATTCATAATTTATAATTAAAATTAAGACGGATCTACTAGAAATAATGGTTGGTCAAATTCGACAGGAGACATATCGTCTACAAGAATTTTTACGATTTTTCCAGAAATTTCCGATTCGATTTCGTTGAATAATTTCATTGCTTCGATAACACAAAGAACATCGCCTTTTGCAATTGTGTTTCCAACTTCTGTAAACATTGGTTTGTCTGGAGACGGTTTTCTGTAGAATGTACCAATAATTGGAGATTTTATGGTTACATATTTTGCGTTTTCGTCAACTGCATTTGCAAGAGGAACGGCTGTAACAGGAGCCAATTGTTGTGGCGCAGTTTGTTGAATTTGCTGTTGCGATGGCATTTGTTGCACATAGGTCACATCAGATGAATGTCCTTCGAGAGTCGTACGAATAGTGATTTTTACATCGCCCGTTTCCAACTTTACTTCTGCAACTCCAGAATTGGCTACAAATTTAATTAGGTTTTGAATTTCTTTTAAATCCATAATATGTTTGTTTAGGTTATATTAGTTTTGTTTATTTTATTAGAATTTGCTTTCTATTTAGTATCATAAGCCCATTTTAAATAAATAGAACCCCATGTAAATCCGCCACCAAAGGCTGCAAAAATTAGGTTGTCTCCTTTTTTGAGTTTGTGCTCGAAATCGTGTAATAATAATGGTAATGTCCCAGATGTGGTGTTTCCATATCGATGAATGTTTACTAAAACTTTGCTTTCATCAAGATCCATTCGGCTTGCGGTTGCATCGATAATTCGTTTATTTGCTTGGTGTGCAATCAACCAATTTACATCTTCTTTGGTTAAATTATTACGCTCCATTATTTTTTCTGAAACATCTGCCATTCCAGAAACTGCGTATTTGTAAACGGTCTTTCCATCTTGAAAAACAAAGTGTTGACGATTTTCTACAGTTTCTTTTGATGGCGGAAGTATGGATCCACCCGCATCAATTTTGAGATATTCGCGACCAATTCCGTCACTTTTCAAAAATTCGTCTTGCAATCCAAGACCTTCGTGGTTTGGCTCAAACAATACTGCTCCTGCTCCATCTCCAAAAATAATGCAGGTTGCTCTGTCTGTGTAATCAATTATTGATGACATTTTATCGGCACCAATAAGTAATACTTTTTTATATCTTCCAGATTGAATGTATGCTGCTGCTGTTGACATTCCAAAAAGAAAACTAGAGCAAGCGGCTTGTAAATCATATGCAAAAGCATTTATGGCTCCGATTTGAGTTGCAACATAAACTCCTGTACTTGCAACAAGCATGTCTGGAGTTGTGGTTGCCATGATTAGTAAATCAATATCTTTGGGGTCGATATTATTTTTAGAAAGTAAATCTTGTGCTGCTTTAATGGCTAAAAACGAAGTTCCTTTTCCTTTTTCTTTGAGCAACCTTCTTTCTTTGATTCCCGTCCGAGTAGTAATCCACTCGTCATTGGTATCAACTAAAGTTTCTAAAACTTTGTTCGAGAGAACAAAATCGGGTACATAGCCTCCAACTGCTGTGATTGCTGCTGTGATTGTATTCATAATATTCATTTATTATCTTATCCAAAAAAGATATTTGAAAAAGAGGTGGAAATTACAAAATTTTTTTATTTTAAAGTAACATGTAGTCTAAAATTTGAACTGAAACTTTTAAACAATAAAAAAAACTCCCACAACGTGAGAGTTCTATTTATTTTTACTAAAAAGTACTATGCAAGTGCAACTGATGATTTGTCAATAACTACTTGTCCTCTGTAATACATTTTACCTTCGTGCCAGTAGGCTCTGTGGTATAAATGCGCTTCTCCAGTTATTGGACATGTTGCAATTTGAGCAACTGTTGCTTTGTAGTGTGTTCTTCTTTTATCTCTTCTTGATTTGGAGATTTTTCTCTTTGGATGCGCCATTTTACTATATTATTTATCCGTTAATAGTTTTCTTAATTTGTCCCAACGTGGGTCAATATCTTCTTGTTGTTTATGCTCTTTTTTTACTTCTTTTACTTGTAATTCTTTTAATTTATCGAGTGCCTCACTTTTTAGGGTTCCATCTTTTATACCAGGATGAACTCGTCTTTGTGGAACAGAAAGCACAATCATTTCATATATGTACTGCGAAATATCTATTTGAAATTCACCATGAGGTAAAATCAATAATTCCTCATTATCATTATTAAACTCTTCGCCAAATTGAACGATAAGTCTAATCTTTCCTTTTATTACTAAATCGAACATTTCACCTGTTACATCGCAAGGGACATTTACGAATCCTTTGTGCTTGAAGTTGATTTCAAGATGTGTACTTTTTTTTTCGAAAACTAAATTTACTTTGATTTCTGAATTATCGTATTCATTATAATCAAAGTTTTCAAAGAACGTGTTATTTATTTGATATTCAAAACTATGTTTTCCTAACTTTAATCCTACGAAAGGAATTAAAAAATCTTTTAGTTGATTCATAACAATAAATTTTCCTATAACTTAAGGAGTGCAAAGATATAAAATAATTAGATATCCAAAAGTGTTGAGCACATTTTTTTATCGATTATTTCGTTCTTCGGGTTTTTCCTTTGTTTTCATTGGGTTGCGACTGATTTCTTTGTACTGATTTCTCGAATGATAAATGTCAATTGCTAAATATACGGCTTCTTTGAACGAATTGTGGTCTGCAATTCCCTTTCCTGCAATGTCATATGCAGTTCCATGATCTGGAGATGTTCGAATTTTATCTAGTCCAGCGGTGTAATTTACTCCATTACCAAATGACAAAGTTTTGAACGGAATTAAACCTTGATCGTGATAGGTTGCAATTACTGCATCGTATTTTTCGTATTGATTGCTTCCAAAAAAGCCATCGGCGGGAAATGGCCCAAAAACTAATGTCCCTTTTTCGAATAATTTTTTGATTGTTGGTTTTATAATTTCTTCGTCTTCTTTACCAATAACTCCACCATCGCCAGCATGAGGATTGAGTCCCAAAACTGCAATTTTTGGTTTGTTTATACTAAAATCCTGAATTAAAGAATGTTTGATAGTTTCGATTTTTTGTATTATAAGTTCTTCCGTCAATAGTTTTGCAACTTCGTTTACTGGCACATGATCTGTAAGTAAACCCACTCTCAAATTATCATTTATCATAAACATTAAAGCGTTTCCATTAAGTTCTTTATCTAAATAATCAGTATGTCCAGGAAATTTAAATTCCTCGGATTGAATGTTGTATTTATTAATTGGAGCCGTAACCAAAACATCAATTGAACCTTCTTTTAATGCTTTGGTTGCTGCGACAAATGATTTTATAGCATATTTTCCAACGGTTTCGTTGTTTTCACCAAAGTTTAAATCGAAACCTTCTCGCCAAAGGTTTAAAACATTTATTTTACCTAAAACTATTTGATCTAACCTGTCAATTCCATGAAGCATTGATGTAGATTCAAAAGTCTTTTTGATAAACGACAAAACTTTTACGTTCGCAAAAATAACGGGAGTACACATTTCTAACATTCTAGAATCTTCGAAAGTTTTTAAAACAACTTCGCTTCCAATTCCATTCAAATCTCCAATGGATATTCCAACGATTATATTTTCTGCTTTTTTCATAAGGACTTGACGTTATTTATCACTAATTTTGACGTGCAAATTTAGTAAAATAAAACCACAATGTTCACAGGAATTATAGAAACACTTGGCAAGGTTCAAGAAATTAGAAAAGACGGCGATAATGTACATGTTACCATTAATTCTGCTATCACAAAAGAATTAAAAATTGATCAAAGTGTTGCACACAATGGTGTTTGTTTAACGGTTGTTGATATCAAAAACGAGGAATATACCGTAACGGCAATTCGGGAAACAATTGAAAAAACGAATTTAGGAAACTGGAAGCAAGGAGATTTATTGAATTTGGAGCGTGCCATGAAACTTGGAGATCGACTCGATGGACATATTGTTCAGGGTCATGTGGATCAAATAGGAACATGTACATCTGTAGAAGAAGCCAATGGAAGTTGGTATTATACTTTCGAATACGATGCAAACCTTAATAATATTACGATTGAAAAAGGTTCGATTACTGTAAACGGAGTTAGCCTAACGGTTGTAAATTCTAAAACGAGTGAGTTTAGTGTTGCGATTATTCCTTATACATACGAACATACTAATTTTCGAAATTTTGTGGTTGGAACAAAGATTAATCTCGAATTTGATGTAATTGGCAAATATGTTTCGAGATTATATGTAGGTA
>JAYUFL010000048.1:0-6273 GCA_043738745.1 Bacteroidota bacterium | reverse complement strand
ATTTAGACGGAACTCCAAACAAATCTAACCTTGGTGCAAACGCAATTCTAGGCGTTTCATTAGCCGCTGCAAAAGCCGCTGCAAACGAATTAGGTTTACCGTTGTATAGGTATATTGGTGGCGTTTCTGCCAATACATTACCCGTTCCCATGATGAATATCATTAACGGTGGTTCCCATTCCGATGCGCCAATTGCATTTCAAGAATTCATGATTATGCCCGTAAAAGCACAATCGTTTACGCATGCCATGCAAATCGGAACAGAGATTTTTCATAACCTCAAAAAAGTTTTGCATGATCGTGGATTATCAACTGCAGTTGGTGACGAAGGCGGATTTGCACCAAACTTAGCTGGCGGAACCGAAGACGCATTAGATACTATCAAAAAAGCAGTCGAAAACGCGGGTTATAAATTCGGAGACGAAGTTATGGTAGCGTTAGATTGCGCTGCTTCAGAATTTTATGTAGATGGAAAATACGATTACACAAAATTTGAAGGACCAACAGGAAAAATCAGAACTTCAGAAGAACAAGCGGATTATTTAGCCGAATTAGCATCAAAATATCCAATAATTTCAATCGAAGACGGAATGTATGAAGACGATTGGAAAGGTTGGAAATACCTCACCGAAAAAATCGGACACCAAACACAACTCGTAGGCGATGATTTATTTGTAACCAATGTAGAACGTTTGGGTCGAGGAATTTCAGAAGGAATTGCCAATTCAATCCTAGTAAAAGTAAACCAAATAGGAACATTAACCGAAACCATTGCAGCCGTAAACATGGCACATCGCGCGGGTTACACCTCAGTAATGTCTCACCGTTCCGGCGAAACCGAAGACAATACCATTGCAGATTTGGCGGTGGCTTTAAACTGCGGACAAATAAAAACCGGTTCGGCTTCGCGCTCGGATCGTATGGCAAAATATAATCAGTTGCTTCGAATTGAAGAGGAATTGGGCGGCACAGCCTATTTCCCAGCAATGAATGCGTTCAAAATAAAATAAATTTAATTATAGTTTTTAAACAACTCTTTCAGTATTTAAAACTCTGAAAGGGTTGTTTTTTTTTATAAAATAATTAACGAAATCGTTATCTGAAAAATTTTTAAATCAAAGGTTAATTTCTTATGTTTGTAATATTATAGATTTTTATATAAAAATAAGACAAAAATACTATGTCAAAAACAGCAATATTAGAACTAGACGGAAAAAAATACGAATTTCCAGTAATCGTAGGAAGCGAAAACGAAGCAGCAATCGATATTAGTAAACTTAGAGATTTAACCGGAGCAATAACAATGGATCCAGGTTACAAAAATTCAGGAGTTTGCAAAAGCGACATTACATTTCTTGATGGAGAGTTAGGAATTCTTCGTTACAGAGGATATGCTATCGAGGATTTAGCAGATAAAGCCAATTTTCTTGAAGTTTCCTATCTTGTAATTTTTGGCGAATTGCCAACTAAAGAGCAATTGGTACAATTTGAAAATGACATCAGAAAATATACATTGGTAAACGAAGAAATGAAAAACATTATAGATGGTTTTCCAAAAACCGCTCATCCGATGGGAGTTTTATCTTCGCTTACAAGCGCATTAACAGCCTTTAATCCAAAAGTTGTAAATGTCGAAAATGAAAAAGAAATGTACGAAGCCGTTTGTAAAACTATGGGTAAATTCCTAGTTCTTGCAACTTGGACTTTCAGAAAGAGCATGGGCTTTCCATTAAATTATTACGATAATACAAAAGGTTATGTAGAAAATTTCATGCGATTAATGTTCGAATTGCCAACCGGACCTTACACAAACAATTCAGTTGTAGTAGCGGCTTTAGACAAACTATTTATTCTACATGCAGATCATGAGCAGAACTGTTCAACATCGACTGTTAGAATGGTTGGATCATCGCATGCTGGTTTATTTGCATCAATATCTGCTGGGGTTTCGGCGCTTTGGGGACCACTTCATGGAGGAGCAAACCAAGCAGTTTTGGAAATGCTAGAAGAAATTCAGAAAGATGGTGGAGATGCCGATAAATATTTAGCAAAAGCCAAAGATAAAAACGATGAATTTCGTTTGATGGGATTTGGACATAGAGTTTACAAAAATTTCGATCCAAGAGCAAAAATCATAAAAAAAGCCGCCGACGAAGTTTTAGCAACATTAGGCGTAAATGATCCAATACTTCAAATTGCCAAAAAATTAGAAGAATCAGCCTTGGTAGATGAGTATTTCGTTTCCAGAAAATTGTATCCTAACGTAGATTTTTACTCAGGAATAATATACCGAGCGTTAGGAATTCCAACCGATATGTTTACCGTTTTATTCGCAATTGGACGTTTGCCAGGTTGGATCGCACAATGGAAAGAAATGCGCGTAAACAAAGAACCAATTGGTCGTCCAAGACAAGTGTATACAGGTTATGCCTTGAGAGATTTTAAAGCAATGGACAAAAGATAAATTATCAAACATATAATTCCAAAAAACTTCTCATAATCGAGAAGTTTTTTTACTTTTGTCGAAAGCGAAATCAAAAAATAGTTGTATGCTACAAATACATGTAAATAACGAAACTTCAAGATTAAGAGCAGTCGTTCTTGGTTCTGCAGTAAATAATGGACCAACACCAACTGCTAACGAAGCTTATGATCCAAAATCATTAGAGTATATTCTTGCGGGAACTTATCCTACCGAAGCGGACATGATTTTGGAAATGGAAGCCTTTAATCAGGTTTTCAAGAAATATGATGTAAAGGTTTTTCGCCCAGAAATGATCGATAGTTATAATCAAATTTTCGCTAGAGACATTGGTTTTGTTATAGATAACACTTTTGTAAAAGCAAACATTCTTCCGGATCGCGAGCGGGAACTCGATGCTATTCAATACATTATCAATCATATAAATCCCACAAAAGTGGTTCGTCCTCCAGAGGAAGTCCATATTGAGGGAGGCGATGTAATGTTATGGAACGATTATATTTTTATAGGAACTTACAAAGGATCTGATTACAAAGATTATATTACGGCCAGAACCAATATGGCTGGTGTTGCATATATTAGAAATTTATTTCCAAACAAAATTGTAAAAGAATTTGATTTAGTAAAATCAAAAATCGAAGCCCGAGACAATGCTTTACACCTGGATTGTTGCTTTCAGCCTGTCGGTAAAAACAAAGGAATAATTTACAAAAGCGGTTTTCGCGAAGAAGCAGATTATATGTTTTTGGTGAATCTTTTCGGGAAAGAAAATCTGTTTCATATTACGCGCGACGAAATGTATAACATGAATTCCAACGTGTTTTCTATAGATGACAACGTGGTAGTTTCCGAAAAAAACTTCACAAGATTAAATACATGGCTTCGTGACAACGGATTTACTGTCGAGGAAATTCCATATGCCGAAATAGCAAAACAAGAAGGCTTACTAAGATGTTCGACTTTACCATTAATTAGAGATTAATTTTTGTTTCAAGTATAAGGTTTATTGAGAAAAATGAAACCTTAAACTTGAAACTTTTAAACAAAATAAAAGATGAATCAAACTACAAATTCCATTTTAATGATTCGTCCAGTTGCTTTCAGAATGAACGAGCAAACGGCGGTAAATAATTATTATCAAAAAGTTTTAGATGGGCTTTCGCCAGAAACGGTAAATGCCAAAGCACAAGAAGAATTTGACACTTTTGTAAATAAACTTCGAATGGTTGGTATCGATGTAACCGTTGTCGATGATACTTTAGAGCCAAGCACACCCGATTCTATTTTTCCGAACAATTGGATTTCTTTTCACGAAAATGGCGATGTAGTTTTGTATCCCATGTTTGCCGAAAATCGCCGATTAGAACGCCGCGAAGATATCCTAGACATTCTAGAATCTAAAGGGTTCGATGTAAATGAGGAAATCATGGATTATTCCTCTGCCGAAGAGGACGGTTTTTATCTCGAAGGAACAGGAAGCATAGTTCTAGATCGCGAAAACGGGAAAGCCTATTGCGCCCTTTCGCCTCGTGCCGACGAAGAATTGTTTATAGAATTTTGCGAAGATTTTGACATGAGTCCAATAATTTTCGAAGCCTTTCAAACCGTAAACGGCGAACGAAAACTCATTTATCATACCAATGTAATGATGTGTATAGCCGATACTTTTGCAGTAATTTGCGCCGATTGTATTGATGATAAAAAGGAAAGAAAAATGGTTTTGGATAGTCTAAAATCCGATGGAAAAGAAATTATTCTAATCACCGAAGATCAAATGAATAATTTTGCAGGAAACATGCTCGAATTAGTAGGATCTGAGGAAAGACGATATTTGATAATGAGTAATTCGGCCCACAAAAGTTTAACCAAAAAACAAATAGCACAACTCGAGGAACACATTACAATTTTAAGTTCATCTCTAGATACTATCGAAGCCTGTGGTGGTGGAAGCGCGCGTTGCATGATGGCAGAAATTTTCTTGCCAAAAAACTAAGTTTTAAACCATCATAAACTCTGATAATTGTTATATTTATTTACATATCCAGTGTTCGAATTTCATTACTATTATAAAATTCCGAATAAATTATAATACTATAAAGAATACTATTCCTGTTATTAATCCTGATATAAAATAGTTGTTTTTCAAATTTAAAATGTTTAAAATTTTACGTTAAGCAAAATAAATACAATACAAAATAGTGATAGAATCAAAATGGCTAAAACAATCCTTTAGCAAAAAAAACAAATTATACATAATTACATAAAATTAAAATTAGACTATTGCTCAATAGCCCAGTTGATTACTATTTGTTTATTTTTACTCTTTTTTGGCTGGGTTCAATTAATAAATGCGAATGTTTGCTTATCGTTTTGTTTTTCGGATTCGAGATATTGAATTTCAGTATCTTGAACAATATCTGATCAATTTATTTTACTTTAAATAATCACATCAAACGTGTTAATTTGTATTTGTTTTGTATGTAAAAATCTGTTTCATATAATTAAAAACGGCTAAAAGATTAATCTTTTAGCCGTTTTTAAATTGAAATATAGAAAACTTAATTTATAATTACTTTTTCATTAAATGTTCCGTAATTTGTTTTAAAAATTAATAAATAAAAACCTTTTGATATACTTTTCAAATCGAGTTGTTTAGAAAAAACACCATCTGAATATCTATCTTCAGCAATTGATTTTACTAAAATTCCAGATGTATTAAATATATCTACAGATAAAATAAGTTCGTTTTTAGTTTTCATCTCAAGTTCCAATATACCGTTGTTTGGATTCGGAGAAACAGTAGGTTTATATAATACTTGATCTTTAAATCCAGGTTCCTGGTTTTTATCCTTTTGAAAACCCAATTCAATAGGTTTACAAGAAAAACAATTACTTGTAGACCAGTCACTCACCGTCTTTGGTTGTTTGGCGCAAATTGATCTAACTCTCCAGCTATAACAATCGTATTGAATACCTGCAAAAGTTGATGAATTTAAAAAATTTGAGGTTGTCTGATATATTTTGACAATTTTTTCTAATTCAGATTTACAACATTTAGAATCGTTAAAAGTAATTTCGATCTCATACCCAACTGCTAATGGATTGGATGTCCATGAATTTTTCTTACAACTACTCACTAAATTTTCAGGAGTTTTACATATTATAGGTTGTAAAGTATTATTAAGAATATTACAATCTATTACGCCAATAATGGCTTGTTTGTTAATGCCACAATTTCTACATATACTTTGCCCATAACAAACTTCTGCACAATCTGATTTTACTTTATGAACTACAAAATAATAAACCCCATCTAGTGCTGTATAATTATTAATAGGCGTGGATTGAGTAAGTAGCAATGTATAAGGACCAGCATTAGGCAATGCACTAGACAGTAAATACCAATTATGCGTTACACTTGTACTTGTTGTTCCTGTTGAAACCGTTTGTATTTGTCCAGCAAGAGATAAACCAATGTTGAAAGACGCATTTAAAATTTGTGGCGTACCGACACCGTTTGCCCAATACTGAGATGACAAGCAACAATCAGTTACATTGTTTTTTCTGTATTGAACTTGAGAACTACAAACTTCTCCACACTCATTTTTAAACTTATGAATTATTGTATAATACAATCCATTTGTTGCTGTAAAAGGAGCGAAATTTCCTGCAAACGAAGTTATTGGAGTATATGGACCTCCTGTTGCGTTTGCACTACTCAATATGTACCACTCGTGAGTACCAGACCCAGTAACTGTGGTGCTAATAGTATAAGTAGGAGAACTAGAACT
>JAYUFL010000047.1:0-2255 GCA_043738745.1 Bacteroidota bacterium | reverse complement strand
GATTGGAGTTTTAGCATTTCTCCAAGTATTGCTTTTGGGAATTCCTCCGGAATTGGTGCAAGTTTCAGTGCAACATATACAGATGGTAATTTTAGTTTATCGGCAGGAATAGGTGTTATGAGTAATAGTGACTACAATGGTTTTGGAAAAAATGGATTAGAAATACGAAATTCTATCTTGGCAGGTTATGACGATGGAAAAACTGGGTTTTCGTTAGGGACAAATTTTTGGAGCGGTACAGAAGGTATGAAAGAGTTTAACCAGAGGACAGGGGTTTTAGGATTTCATAGCGGAGATTTTAGAATGACTTATGAAAATGATGGAAGCCCTTTTAATGGTTGGGCTGGAGATGGTAATGATAGTCATAGAACTGCTGCTTTGAATTTATCTGTTGGGAAGTTTTCAGCAGGTTTTAATTTATTCTCTGGAGTAAGAAATAAAAAGAGTTATAATGCCGAAAAAGAATTACCTGGAGGAAAAATGGGGTATGCATCCGATGGAAAATTTGGAGAGCATTATAAACATGGTCCAGTTGTAGAACAAGGCATAAAATATAGAATGGGCGCGGCTTATTTTGGCTATCAAGGTTATAGAGTTGGTGTTAATAGCAATTGGGTAAGTCACGCAGTTCAAAATGTTTTTACACATGGTTTTTTAGCAAACCAACGAATGTTTGAAATGCAAAGCGGTAGTGTTAATCCTTATTTTCAATATAAAACTCCTAATATATTTACATCATGGTAAAAGTAAAATTTTGTACATTAGTAATTATCCTATTTTCTTGCAGTTCAGGACACAATAATCAATATGGTGTATATGTGCCTAATAAACCCAAATACACTTTAAAAGATAAAGAAGTAGATAAAATACCAAAAGAATTAGATACTATAAATGTATATAAATGTATTGGGTATTATTATGATAATAACTTGATAAAATTTGATTTTCAAATCAAAAACTGGAATATTTATTATAAGTTTTGTTCAAAAGGCAGGGTCTTTGGTTTTGGCACGGATAAATTAACCGAAAAAAATTTAGACCCAAAATTTGCTACTCAAGACTACTATATTTATAATAAAAAAATCAATATAATTATAAAAGAATCATTTGTTGATGTCCAAGGTAATACATATATCAAAATTAAATATATTTTAAGCAAAAGTGGAGATACTTTATTTGGTTTAGAAAAAAACATCAAAGAAAGCGTTTATGTCAAAGAAATAATACCTAGAGAATGGAAAAGATACAAACCCGATTGGTAGTATTTTTCTGCAAAGCCCAGAATTCGATATGTACGGTAGACGAATGCCAAATGGTTACACACTTGAAACAAATACTAAATATCGGTTAGGAGCATTAACTGTTGGTTATGGGGGTTATCGTGTAGGTGTAAATAGTGAACACGTTCGTCATGCGATTCAAAACAGTATCATACACAGAATGATACGCGATAATGAATTTGTAAATACTTCTTGGGATTGGAAAGGTTATTCACAATACAGAACATCTAACGGCTTCACATCATGGTAAAAAAAACAATACTATTAGCACTCCTACTTTGTATGGCAAGTTGTTTTTATACCCGAACTGATTATGGTAATATTAGATTCAAGCCTTATCGGTTTACAATAAAACCAAATTCAAATCCTGAGGTTTATAAAATTATTGATACCACAAAATTATATGAGTTAGTTGATGCTATCGATACAATATACAATGAAAGACCAAACAGTATTAAGAAAGAGTTTTTAAAATTCTATGCCAATGGTCGAGTTGGGGAGTTTGATACTTATTATGAGAGCGATATTGAATTTTTAGACCCAAAAAAGGCAAAAATGGCATATTACAATTATGATGGGAAAAATCTAATAATTCAAATTTATTTTGAACACCCACAAGGAGGTGGTTTGCTAAAATATAAACTGTATAAAGTTGATAAACAACAACTAATATTGACAGGGTATAATAGTTTAACGACATACAAAATCATTGATTTGCCCAAAGAATTTTTAATTTATAAACCCGATTGGTAATAAACCCGATCGCTCGGATATGCAATAAATATGTCGGTTTGGATAGCACGGAACTATTTTCCATGACCAAACACGAGAGCAAACACAAACTACAGCCCTAAAAAAGTTGTAGTTTTTTGTTTAGGCAACACCAAGTTATTTTTATTTGCATCGCGACAACCAAAGTAGTATATTAGCCATAACAAACTCGGCAGGAGCCGTTATCGAAAAACGATTGTTCGA
>JAYUFL010000046.1:0-2255 GCA_043738745.1 Bacteroidota bacterium | reverse complement strand
AATTGGTGGTACATATCTAGCTCTCTTGTTAGCATTATAATTTTTGATTGCTATTCCTGGTTTTAAAACTAAATCGTTTAGCGTATTCAATAATTTGGTATCAAAATGTGTTAGTGACTCCAGTGTTTCCATAACAAAATGCTTAAACGGTAATTTATGTGTATGGTTTTCTTGTCCACAATACGGGCAAAAATTATGGTTGATTTCGGCAAATACTTCATTACAATTTGGGCAAGAAGTTGATTTGATTCTTTTTTTGTTTCTTGACATTATTTACAATATTGATTGTTATTTTCTAAAATTCTAAATGAAATTTTCACAGCTAAAAACCGCCAAATCTTTTTGTGCATATTAGTAAAATGCTAACAGTTGTCACTTAAGTTCTCCTGATTCGACAATTATATTAACGGTTGTTTTTATTTACTTTTTAAAAAGTCATCAAGAATTTTATTAAAAATTTCTGGTTGATCAATTAACGATAAATGTCCAGCATCTTGAATTAAATGAAGCTTCGCATTTGGGATAATTTTAGCTGCTGCTTTACCATATTCATCAGAAAATAATTTATCATCTTTCCCCCAAATGATAAGTGTTTCATTTTTTATTTGCTTTAATAATTCTTCTGGTATTGTAGATACTGCGGTTCCACGCCCCTGTGTAAATGCATTTTTTCCTCCTTTATATTTGAGAACGGCTATTGAATAGCTACTATGGTTCGGGTCTCTGTTTATGGGTTTATGAAGTATATAACGCGAATTAAAACGATTTGCCATTGATGATGGAAAACTATTCATCCATATTGTTCCAATTAAAGGCCAAAAAGAAACTTTTGCACCTAATCCTGCAGAGTTAACTAAAACAAGTTTATCAACCATTTCGGGATTGTCTATGGCAAACTGCAAAGCAATAGCGCCACCTTGCGATAATCCGACAATATGAGCCTTTGATATTTTCAATTCTTTTAGAAAATCTTTTAGCCACTTCGAAAAATAAGGTCTATTATAAGGTGCATCTGGTTTATCAGATTCTCCATATCCAACTATATCTGGTGCTACTACTTTAAAATTTTTGGAGATAGTATGAATTGATGGATACCAAGTAACTGCACCTGCACCAGCTCCGTGCAGGAAAATTACAGGTTCACCATTGCCACATAACAAATAGGTCGTTTTAATTGTTCCAATAGTTACTTCTCTTTGTTCAACTAATGTCTCTATTTTGTTGATTAGACATTGCCTATAGTTTTTTTTAACTTCTCTTTTCAAGTTTGTCTTTCGTTAAAGTTGATGAATTTCTGCGTAAATAAATACAACTTGTTTTACCCTTTTTAATTTTAAATAATTATCAATCTTAAAATTTATAATTAAATTTTTACAGTTGCAATGAAAATAACTTTTGCCATTTTACAGTTATTACTTTCTCCAACTAGGACTGATTATTTTATTCCCACTTAATATCAACAATGCGATTGAAGCCAAAGAACAAAATATTACAGCTTGTATTGTTCCTTCTGGTCCAAATTCGCCACCTGTAAATAATTGACTGCCTGTTATTTTAGTAGTTAATAAGCTGGATGTTTTTTCATTGCCAGATGTTATTGCTCCAAAAATCCCTGATTGCATAAAATTCCAAGCAAAATGTATAGCAATTGGAAACCACAAATTCCTAGCATAAATATATGCGGCTCCCATTAAAAATCCTGCTTCTATGCCTACACATAATCCAGAAAATCCCGTACTATTTGGATTTGCTAAATGCAATGCTCCAAAAATAATTGCTGTAATTAATAAAGAAATATAGCTTCCTAATTTTTCTTCCACTATTCGAAAAATAATTCCTCGAATTAAAATTTCTTCAAAAATGGCAACCGAAAAAGCTACTGTGAATGGAATAATCATATCGGAGATTGGATTGACTGATACTATTTCAAAACTGCCATTAATAATAATTATCAGTATTGTAAGGCATTGTAATAATACTCCTATTATCACTCCGGTGATAATATATTTCGCTATTCCTTTATTTGAAAATTCTGTTATTATTCTTTTTTCATATTTTTTAAAAAAATAGATATATGCGAAAATGACGGTTGCTGATGCAATGATTCCTTTTATCAGGTTTCTGAAATTTTTGTCTAATGAAGTGAAATCAAGGATTTTTCCAGTTACTTGCTGTGCTAGAATAAAGGCAATAAAGCATACAATAAGCCCAAGAAGGATTCTTGTTAGAGGTGCATTTAAAATTCTTTGTTTTTT